>CALJBY010000183.1 GCA_938024025.1 uncultured bacterium | reverse complement strand
ACCACAGAGATCACAGAGAAAATAATAACTACCAAGAAACTAAAAAGAATTTGGGTTCTCTCCACCTCTGTGTCCTCAAATCTTTTAACTCTTTTTTCTTTTACCGTGCATTATTATTAGCAGCAATCTTTTTTGGTTTACAGAACATAGGGAGTGCACAGAGGTATTTTTAATGAACATTTATTCTCCGTGTTCTCTGTGGTTAGATTCTTCCCCATGCTTCATATATTCTCCTGTTTTCATGAAACTATTGACAGTATCCTACAACTGACTTTTTTATCTTCCTATTTCCAGGGTCTTGTTGACCATACTTTTAGTGGCATTAACAACGGCCACATTTGCCTCATAGGATCGGGTGGCTGACAAAACATTCACCATCTCTTCGATCACATTGATATCGGGCATCCCCACGTATCCCTGTGCATTGGCATCAGGATGACGTGGATCATAGACCATCTTAGGGTTTCCCCCATCAACAGCAATATCAACCACTTCAACCTGTTTTAAATGTCTGTCCTCCACCGAATCAAGCACTTCACCAAAGGAAGTGGTAACCGGCTGGGAGGCAAACACCACATCCCGTCTTCGATAGGGTCCCCCCTCAGCCGTGCGGGTTGTATTCACATTTGCCAGGTTACTCGCAATGACATCCATTCTAAGCCGCTGGGCACTTAAGCCTGAAGAACTAATTTTAAGCGCAGTTAAAAAATCCATTTTATCTCCCTCCACTGATAGCGGTTATCAGTCCCCTCATTTTCTTGGACACTATTTGAGCTGTTACGTTATAATAGAGGCTGTTTTCAGC
Organism: uncultured bacterium; assembly: GCA_938024025.1. Lineage (GTDB taxonomy): Bacteria > Desulfobacterota > WTBG01 > WTBG01 > WTBG01 > CALJBY01. Next base: position 8,233 of record CALJBY010000183.1, on the reverse strand, counting down.
CAGTTTTGTCATTTCTTTATCAAGGTCTACGGTATTGCCGTCAAGCCGTGGCGGGGAATCATTGCTGGTAACCAGACGGGGGTCTACCTCTTTGAGCTTACCCATCTCCACGGGGAGGTGCTTCTCGTCAGTCTTTTTCAATGAAATCGTTCCTTCAGTATCGATTGCCCTTTTAAGTTCATCGGCAAAGCGTAAATCATGGCCCTTGTATCCCGGTGTATCAACATTGGCAACATTGGTGGAAAGAATGGTGTGCCTCTCCGATTGAAAATCGAGCACTGTTTCCAGCATAACCATGGTATTTCCAAATAATGATTCAGGTGCCACCGTCTTTACCTCCCTTAAAAATGTTTACTAAATCTTTAGACACCCCTCATTTATTGCAATTCATATACCAGGCGTGGGAAATATCCATCAGCTTCCCCGGGGAGCTTTACCTCTTCACGCAGGTTAATCGTGTATCCCCTCCTGGTTCCGATATTCACTTAACTTATTGCGCAGCGTTCTAATGCTTATTCCCAGGGCTTTTGCTGCATGGGTCCTGTTTCCTTCCAGGTCCTCAAGTGTCCTTAAAATTAACTCCCTCTCCATCTCCTTCATGGTTACGTTTCCCCCGGAAAAGCTCTCCTTTTCCGTCCCGTCAGGTTCTTCTATAATCAGGTGATGCGGCAATAATGTCCCATCTTTATGAAGAAGAACTGTTCGCTCAATCACATTTTCCAACTCTCTCACATTTCCTCGCCACTCATAATCCTTAAGTACGCTGAGAACCTCCGGAGAAATATCCGGTGTTGTCTTTTTACAGCGCGCACTATGTTTTTCTACGAAGTGTTCTACGAGCAAAGGGATATCTTCTTTCCTTTCCCTAAGCGGGGGAATTTTAAGCGGAATAACATTTAATCGGTAGAAGAGGTCTTCTCTAAATTTACCTTCTGCAACGGCCTTTTGTAAATCAACATTAGTAGTCGCAATAATACGTACATCTATGGGGACAGGCTCTTTACCGCCTACCCGGTCAATCTCAAACTCCTGCAACACCCTCAAAAGCTTTGCCTGCAGGGTGAGACCCATTTCACCTACCTCATCCAGGAGGAGCGTGCTTCCATGGGCCAATTCGAACTTACCTACCCGTTTGCTGGCAGCACCCGTAAAGGCACCTTTCTCATACCCGAAGAGCTCACTTTCTAAGAGGTTTTCGGGAATAGCTGCACAGTTGACGGCAACAAACAATTTGTCGCTGCATTCACTGTGCTGGTGAATATATTTGGCAAACAACTCTTTCCCGGTCCCGCTCTCCCCCAGGAGAAGGACCGTCGACCTGCTTAAGGCAACGTTTTTAGCCAGGTTCATACATTTGAGCATACGGGGATCCTGTGTCACAATTGCGCGCTTGTTATCATTCTTTTCAACTGCCAACTGCCTTACACCGTTTGTGAGTGCCCTCTTCACCGCTGCACCCAGATCCTCAAAAGAGAAGGGTTTTAAAATATAATCTGTTGCTCCCTTCCTCATGGCGTCAACCGCATTTTGGACTGCCCCATATGCAGTAATAACTATCACCGGGGTTTGCGGTGAAATCTTTTTAATTTCCTGCAACACCTCCAGGCCATCCATCTTCGGCATCCGTACATCGGTAATAACAAGTTTAACGGGAGCGGTGTTAATTTTTGTTAGAGCATCATATCCGTTGGAAACACAATCAACACTATGACCGCTCCTGCTAAGGGCTTCGGAAAGAGCGAGTCGCATGCTCTCTTCATCATCAACAACTAAAATCGGTCTCTCTTCCACTGTGTTCGTCATCAATTAATCGCGTCCTCTCACTTGTCCAGTAACGGCAGAGTAATGGTAAATGCAGATCCCTTCCCCAGCTCACTTTCAACTCCTATTATACCTCCGTGAGCCTCAACGATGTTATGTACAATCGCCAGGCCAAGGCCGGCTCCCTTTTCCTTAGTAGAAAAAAAAGGGTTAAATATTTTATCCTGATCCTCCTCAGCTATTCCCATCCCTGAATCGGCAATGGTAATCTCCACATAACCCGCTCCCTTTGAGGGGTGGACCGTGCTCTTCTCCAACTCAGCAGAAACGATCAACTCACCACCATATGGCATGGCTTGAATTGCATTCCAAATGACATTGAGAAATACCTGCTTCAATAACTCTGCATCACCCAAAACCAGAAACTCACCTTCGGCGAATGCTGTAACAAGCTCTATCTGGGCCAGCTTGCGTGAAGGAGCAATGAAAATAAGAACATCGTTGAGAAATGTGTTGATAGTAACCTGCTGAAAGATGGGCGGCTGCGGTTTGCTAAAGAGCAGAAGGTTGTTAATGATATAGTCAATACTCTTCACACCCGCCACAATATAGTCGGTAAGTTTTTGCTTATCTGCATCACCTTTCGCTTCCTGCTTAAGCAAGGTTGCTAGAAGTTCAATGCTTCCCAGAGGATTTCGCACCTCGTGAGCGATACTCACTGCAATTTCACCCATAGCTGTTAAGCGGCTTGTGCGTTCGGCTTGTTCCTCTAGCCTTCTGAGCCGGGTCACATCCTGGAAAATGATTATACTGCTTTCTACTATTTTCCTGGTGACGCTATCCTGTTCACGCAGGGGAATGATCGTAAATTGTACCTGCACTTCTCTCCCCTGCTCTTGTGTGAGCACCCCTTCCCCTTCAGAAAGGCCAGGGTCAGACGGGGGAATGATATTCGGGAACGCATGAGGGAGTAAGGGTTTGAGCATCTGCTTAAAATCACTCCCCGTTACTGCCTCTTTTGCCTTGCCGATGATCAGTTCCGCTGCTCGATTAAAGGTAGTCACCTTCCCTTCTCCATCAACGACTACAACTCCACTGGGTAAACTTTCCAGGATACTGTACAGGTGATCTTTGCTTCTTTCTTTCTCTCTGAGATTGCATTTCAGCTGTTCATTTTTTTCCTCGAGCTCAAGATTAAGGCTGCCTATTTGTTGTTGCAACTGATTGTAGGAATCCTGAAGTCGCTCAGCTGACAGATCAAACTTACAAAGCACTTTATCAAGCTGAAGCATGTTTTCTCCTTTCCCTTTGTTAGGCATCTTACTCCCGGTATGCTCTCTCGTCATTGTCCTTCCACACCCTAGGGCTTTACATAGTCCCGGCTCTTTACTTCCCACTCTAAATTTCTAATATGTTCATTCGCTACCTTTTTCCAGAAGGCTTCTCCCCCTCCTGTGGCAGTGAGTTGCTTGAGGGATTCAATATCAACGTCATCATTTTTCCCCTTTCGATAACTTGCCGCAATACGGTAGAGGGCCCACTGAGCGCGATCGTCCTCTGGAAACCGCTCAATAGCCTCAGTATACACTTCAATTGCATCGCCATACCATTTGATCTGATAGAGGAAGTCCGCCAGCGTGAAATAGCTCTCTATGACAAATTCATCAGCACCCTGTTCTGCACCCAAATCCTCGGCTATCCTGATAGCCTTCTTGTAGGTGTCAACCGTTAAGGACTCTTCTCCCAGGGCTTGATAACACTTTCCCAGCCGGAAAAGACTTTTTATATCTCGAACCCCTTTCTCTTCACTTTTCAAGGCAGAAAAATAGGCAAGGCGAGCCTCACCATAGCGCTCCTGCTCAAAATAGGTATCCGCCAGCTTATGAAAAGCACGTTGAAAAAATGCGCTGTCGGGAAAAGCGGTGATCACCTTTTTGAACAACTTTTCAGCCTGAGCATGTGATTTCTGCAGCAGATAAATCTCGCCAACTCTAAAGGTAAGTTCATCCTCAGGGTGATTAGGGGGATAAATCCGTTTTGCCTCGCCGAACAGTTCCAGGGCTTCATCATAGAGCCCTGCCTGTCGGAAGCTTTCCCCTAGTTGAAAGAGGGTTTTCGTGTTCTTTATCTCAAGCAGAAACGGATCTTTATACTTCTCGTAAATTTCAAGAAGCGGGTAGTAGTGTTCCTCGGAGAAATATGAGTCAATCAATTTAACAAGATTTTTTTGAAGGCTATAATTACATTTTTCAGATAGCTCGCTGTCTGGATAGTCCATCAATACCGTCATTAAGGAGCTAATTGCTTCCTGATACCTCTTTTGTTCCGCAAGTGCCCATCCTTCTTTATAGAGGGCCTCTTCTGCCAGATCTGTTGCGGGATACTTTTCAATGACCTTTTCGTACACTTTTAAAGGTTCCAGGCATTGAATAAAATTGAAAAAGCCAGGATTGCTGATTCCCAGATCAGCCATCTTAATTTCGCTGATCATAGCTCCTCTCGTTTCCGGATACAGTACACCATTTTGGGAGTAAACCTTAAGCGCCTGTTCTACTTTCCCTTCTTCACGGTACGTATCTCCAATCTTGGTTACTATAATATGGTTATACTCTTCTTCTGGAAAAACGTTTAACGCGGCAAACAGTATTGACCGTGCTTTGCTATAATCCCCTTTTTTCAAGTAGGTCAATCCCATACGGTAAAGGGTTTCTGGAAACAAACCGGAATAAAGGGGCCAACGATCACGTGCCTTCTCATAGGCATCCTGTGCTCTTCCATAGTCTTTCATGCCAGCATAACAATCTGCAACCCGAAAGGTCGCATGCTTTACGTAATCATTTTTGGGATACTTCACTATAAAATGCTGAAATCGATTTTTGGCTTCCTTCAATTCATCCTGCTGGAAGAGATCTTCGGCAATCCAAAAATATGCCTCAGCAATACTTTCCCGGTTGGGAAATTTATCTATCAGTAGCTGATAGTTTTCTTGAGCCTCGAAGTGGTATCCCATTTTTCTGAGGCCGTTGGCCATCTGAAATAACCCCCGGGGGGCATCAGATGAGTCGGGATAAAGTGCCAATGCCAGTTGAAACGCATCGACAGCCGGTTGATAGCTTGATAGAATTGACTGCTCTGCGAGGTAAAAATAACATTCTCCAATTAAATAAGAAGCAACATCGACTCTTTTGCTCTGTGGATAGGTGTCGGTAAAATAGCGAAGGGTAGAGAGTGCCTTTTGATACTTTCCCTGCAAAAAGAGCTCTCGTGCTGAATCGTAGACTCTTGCCTCCTCTGCATCAACGGGTTCTACTTCTCTACCGATTTCACTTTTTTCATTAGTCTCTCTCATGGCTGGTGATAGGGTCTTTTCTCTCGTTATCTTAACATCCTCGATTGCTTCTTCTTTTCCTTTCTCTGCATCTCTTTCTTTTAACGCTTCTTCTCTCATCTCTCTATTTTCTCTAGTGTCTGTCACCTTGACGCTTAGCACATTTTCTTCCACCGATTTGTTGTCTTCACCAATACCCGGTGGTGCTTCCTTTTCACTTACCGCTTCTTCAGGATCCTTTGACTCTTTTGTAGATAATGTCTCTTCTTTTTGAACATCATTTTTCCCCAAGTCACCCTTAAATGCGATATCTTCCGTATCCTGAGTACTCCCTTTCCACTTTCCAAAATCCGGTGTGAAGGCAAGCGCGAACGACTCACCCTTAAGGGGTGCAATGGCAACCCTCACCTCTCTTTTCCCATCTACTATTTTCTCTTCATAGCCATATTGTGGATACACACTGCACTCTTTAAATAAATACCCCGGTGGGAAAATAAATCGATAGAGTGCTCTCTCAACCGGATCGATAAAACCTCCAACCCAATAGGCCCCGAAAATATTTCTTCCCTCTTTGGTTGTTATGGCACCAGGAAGTTTGAAACGAATAATTACCACCTGTTTACCCTCTTGAGCACTCCTAAGATTCCAGATTATTGTGCTCTCTTTTGCACCAGTTTTAATAGTAAAACCCAGTTGGTTCCCCCCCCCATCGGTTACATCAACATCTTGAACCGCTGGTGCTTCTATTATCTTCATATCTTTTGTTCGCGAAGCATCATAATCACCATACGTAAGCTTGAGTTCGACAAGAACATCCTTGAACCTGCTATTCACATCGGCAATAACCTCAAATTGTGCTTCATACGATGAGAGAGGTGCCGAGGCATGTGCCAGGGAAAAAAGTGTTATGAATACAGAAAACAGGCTTAAAACAAGGAATGGTTTTTGTGTACGCTTTTTCATTGTATTCTACAGAGGCTACGTGGTTTCTTTCTGATGCTACGAGAGGTCTCTCATGAAACAAAACGTCAACAATTTGACTGTTCCATAGTCATGAAAACATTACTCTCAACCCTCCCCATCCCAGAAACTTTCACACATCTATTCAATTTATCAATACTATTTATTTTATTCCCCGCGATTTCATCCGGAGGCTCAATACGATTACCCCCCATAATCAGCAATTAATATGCCAAAGAAAATGCCTAAAATTAAACCACGAAGAACACGAAGAAAAACTACCAGATAAGGAAGTGATAAGGCAGGAGTCAGGGGGTATTAGCTTGTGAGCTTGCCAGCATGCAAGCTTACCAGCCTGAAAATGTACACGGGTAACTGGAAAGATTCTCTGAAGACGTGCAGTGCAATTTTACCCTAAATTATTTGCTTACCCACAAAACTCCAGTATCCCGGCTGAAAACTGGCTTGCTACCTTCTAACCAGACATGTTTGACCGGTTACAAGCGAAGCTTATTTAACTAGGGTAGGCGAGGAGCTTCAAATTGCGGTAGGAGCGCATTCATGCGCGATGCATTCGCGGCTTTAAGCCGCTCCTACCATCACCCTATCTGAAAGAGAAATGCTCAGATGTAGTTGGGTAGGAACCTAACTTCGAGAAGTTACTGTCGTTTTGGATGTCAATTGGAGAATTACAGATAAGCAGATAAATCAATACGGTGAGGTCCCATCATTTTCACGTGTTAGGTGTATCTTTTTCATTTTTTCAACCAGGGTTGTTCGCTTGAGTTGCAACAACTTCGCTGCCCTGTTCTTCACCCAATTGGTCTTCTTGAGTGCACGAAGAATAAGCTCTTTCTCGAAATCGCTCACCGCCATATTAAAGGATATCCCACTGTCGGGAATATCCACAGAATGCAGGGAATCCCTTCCCCCTGCTCCTGATATCTTTTCCGGCACATCTTCTTTTCCAATAGTGCCCTTTCCCTTCAAGATTACAAGACGTTCCATTATGTTTTCTAATTCCCGCACATTACCCGGCCACTCATAATCCATAAAATAGTTTAAGGCATCCGGTGAAATACCATCAATCTGCTGGGTTTGATCACTGTTAAACTTTTCTATAAAATACTGAACAAGAAGGGGAATATCAGATCGTCTTTCCCGCAGTGGTGGAAGGGTAAGTGGAATTACATTGAGTCGATAGTAGAGATCTTCCCGGAACGTTCCCTGTTTGACGGCCTTTTCCAAATCCCTGTGTGTAGCAGCAATAATCCGTATATCAACTTTGATAGACTTCACACCTCCCAACCGTTCAAACTCATGCTCTTGCAGCACCCTCAGAATTTTGACCTGTAATGCGGGGCTCATATCTCCTATCTCATCCAAAAAAATAGTTCCACCATCGGCCAGTTCAAATCTCCCCATCCTTGTTTTTACTGCACCGGTGAAGGCCCCCTTTTCATAACCAAAAAGTTCACTCTCTAAAAGATCTTCAGGAATAGCGCCACAATTGACCGGCACCATGGGTTCATCCTTCCGGTCGCTGTTGTAGTGGATTGCCCTGGCAACCAGCTCCTTCCCCGTACCACTTTCTCCACAAATCAGAACAGTGCTGTTAGTAGCGGCTATTTTCTCGATGAATTGAAACACCCGCTGCATGTTATCACTATCACCTATCAGATTCTTAAATTTATACTTGGTTTTTAATTGCCTTTGGAGAAATACATTTTCAGTTTGCAATCTTTGATAATCCAGGGCTCTTTCAATAACCAGTTTTATCTCTTCCATTTGTATTGGCTTGGTAATATACTCATACGCCCCTAGCTTCATTGCTTTCACTGCGGTATCCACTGTTGCATATCCTGTACAGATGATGACAATGGTTTGTTTATCAATCTTTTTAACCTGCTCTAACACGTGCATGCCATCACCCCGTGGCATTTTGAGATCAGTAATGACGATATTAAAACCGGTTTCACGGACCTTTTCTATTGCTTCTTCTCCATCCTGTGCTCCCTCGACCTCAAAGCCTGCCTCGGATAGTAGATCAATCATTGTCTCCCGTACGGCTTGCTCATCTTCCACAATTAAAATTCTCTTATGCACCATGCTTCCCCCTTCTCAGCCACTGCGTATTGTTAAAACCAAACCACAGAGATCACAGAGAAAAAAGTAACTACCAAT
>CALJBY010000182.1 GCA_938024025.1 uncultured bacterium | reverse complement strand
ATCAAAAATGTACCTGCTGGTGAAAACTGGTGGAAGGATGATGAGTATACTTAGGTTTATTTAAATAATTTTTAGATAATTTTAAATATAAAATAAAAATAGCCTTAATACTTTATGCCTGGCTGCCGATAAGCAGGTTGTGCTATAGTTATGGAGGAGGGCACTTGGACGCAGTTTCCTGCTTATATCCCTGCTTTCCTACGGGTGCAACTTTCCTTTTTTTATTCTTTTAGAATATATCCGGAAGGAGAAAGCCCTTAAGTTTCTCAGTTAAAACGCATAAAGAAGCTTTGCATACGCTACCCTGAGGGGCACGGTAATGCTTGAGGAGGACAATTATCAGTGATGAGAATAAGTTGCTTAGATTTTTAAGGACGTCCTCCTTGCTCACATTGACCACTTTACTGGAAAATACGGGCTTTTTCGTTCGGATAACAAGGTGACCGTTTCTATGCAAAACGAAGGTAACCGTCCTTACAAAATTATCAGGGTGTTCATCATTATTATCTGGATGCTGCTGATGGGTGTTCTTGTACAGAGGACCTATTTTAATGCTGCTGAGAGCTACAGCAACGCAAACCGAGCAGGGCAGCAACTCCGTCCCCGGGAAGAGTGGATGGGTATATACTGGGGAAACGATAAGGTCGGCTATGCCGTTTCCAAGATCAAGAAAGCATTTAAAGGATATGAGATTCATGAGCAGGGAATCATGGATCTAACTGTGATGGGTACTCCCCAGAGGATAGATACCCAGATTACTTCGCAGGTAGATAATGCGTTTATGCTCAAGTCATTCGAGTTTCGGATGTTTTCAAACCTTTTTTCATTTCAGGCAAAGGGTACCATTAAGGGGAAAAAACTGCACATGGATCTCCTATCGGGGGGGAGCGTTAAAAAGAGTGTTATTCCTCTTAAGGAGATACCCTGCCTTGCGAGTTCTATCAAACCCATGATGCTTGCTGATGGCTTGATGGTGGGAAAGAAGTTACGCTACCACGTCTTTGATCCTTCCACGATGAGCACCACCCCGGTGGAGGTGCTCGTTGAGGGGATAGAAGAGGTTACCTTACGCGATAAGCATATTGACTGCTATCGCATAAAAAGTACTTTTAAGGGAATTGAGCTCCGTTCATGGATTGATGAAGATGGTAGCACCATTAAAGAGGAGAGTCCACTTGGTTTGATGATGCTCAAGGAGAGCAAAACTGACGCACTGACCGAAAATTGGGGTGAGACTACCAAAGATCTCATTGCTGCAAGTGCCATTCCTGTCAAGCGACCGATCATGATTGCGGACCCTTCATACCTCAAAGTGCGTATAAAGAATATTAATCTGGATGAGTTTAATCTTTCTTCCCATCGACAAAAACGTTCAGAGAATGTGCTGGAAATCACCCGGGAGCAGCTCTCAGTAGGTACGTCCTACACCATTCCCTTCACTCCTCAGGGAGATATGAAACCCTATCTTACGCCAACGGCTTTTCTCCAGAGTACCGATAAGACGCTTATAGAAAAGGCACAGGAGATTGTTGGTAGTGAGCGGGATGCACTAGAAGCTGTCACACGCATTAAAGAATGGGTGTATCGCACCATTGAAAAAAAGCCGACCCTTAGTATTCCCAGCGCGCTCGATGTGTTACGGGTAAAGGTGGGGGACTGCAATGAGCACTCAACGCTTTTTGTGGCGCTCTGCCGGGCGGTCGGTATCCCGAGTAAGCTCTGTGCAGGCATCGTCTATAATCAGGGAAGCTTTTATTATCATGCCTGGGCAGATGTTTTCGTGGGCCGCTGGATGAGTGTGGACCCAACAATGGACCAACTACCCGTCGATGCAACACACATTTGCTTTGTTGAGGGGGGATTAGATAAACAGCTTGAAATTATTAAATTAATAGGCGTAGTGACATTGGAGGTCATGGAATACAGATGATCACGTTGAACACGGTAAGCAAACGGTATGGGGACTTCATTGCGGTAGATGCTATCGGTCTCGAGGTGAAACCGGGAGAAATCTTCGGATTTCTGGGACCGAACGGGGCGGGGAAAACGACGACCATAAAGATGTTAGCCGGTTTAATCCAACCGACCAGCGGAACAGTGACTATCGATGGATGGGACTTAGCTCAGCATCCTATCCGGGCCAAAAGAGTGGTGGGTTTTATCCCGGATCGTCCTTTCCTTTACGAAAAGCTCACCGCGCTGGAATTTTTAAGGTTTATTGCCGGGCTTTATAACTGCTCTTCAAATGGTGTTGAGCAAAGAATAACCTACCTCTTCAGACTCTTTGATCTTACTGAGTGGCAAAATGAGTTGATTGAGAGTTTTTCACATGGCATGAAACAGCGCTTGGTGATGGCATCGGCATTTATCCACCAACCCAAGTTGATTATTGTAGATGAACCCATGGTCGGTCTTGATCCACGCGGCGCAAGGCTGGTGAAGGAAGTGTTCAGGGGTTTTTGTGCCCAGGGTGGGACGGTGTTTATGTCAACCCATACCCTTGAAATTGCTGAAGAGGTGTGTGACCGTATTGCCATTATTCAACGGGGGAAAATTATTGCAGCAGGGACCATTAAAGAATTGAGGGAAAAATCAGGAAGTGAGGGAAGTACGCTGGATTCCATCTTTTTTAAGCTCATTGGTGGAGAAGAGGTTCAGAAGGTGGTCGAGGCTTTAAGGCTCTAGCAGGTAAACGTAATGGACGAGATCAAAACACTCCTCAGCGCGAAAATACGTTCTTACAAAAATGCTTCACAACGGGGAGGGAAGAGAAAACTCCTGCGCGCTATCATTTTCTTTTCCATGGCCTTGCTCTTCTGGCTGGGAACATTTTTCGTATTCTTTAAGGTGCTCAGCTATTTTTCGAGCATCGAGGTTATCGGTACACTTCTTTCCTCGAAGCTGCTTTCAATGGTTTTTCTCACCTTTTTCTCGCTTTTAATATTCAGTAACGTCATTACCGCCCTCTCTACTGTTTTTTTATCGGATGACTTGCAGCTTCTGAACGCCTTGCCTCTATCACGTCCACAATTCTATGCCGCCCGGTTTATTGAAACTACTGTCAACAGTTCCTGGACGGTTCTCTTCTTTAGCTTTCCTGTTTTTCTGGCATACGGTATGGTCTATAGTGCCTCACTCTCTTACTATCTTACCCTGGCAGGGGTGATTATTCCCTTTCTCCTCATTGCTGCTGGTGCGGGGATTATGTTGATACTCCTTTTGGTCTCAATCTTTCCCGCCCGGCGGCTTAAGGATATCATTCTGCTTGTCTCCATTGTTCTGGTTGTGGGCGTGTTTCTATTTATCCGGTTTCTTCAGCCGGAACGATTGGTGGATCCCGAAAGCTTCTACCTCGTAATGGACTACATCAGCAATTTAAAGGCACCCACTTCACCCATCATACCAAGCCAGTGGGCGGTCAATGCCATTGCACCGTTTCTCTTTGACACCGGAGAGGACTGGTGGCTCTTTATTCTTGTTCTCTGGAGTACAGGACTGGCATTTGTCGTAATGGGAGAGTGGCTTTTTGAGAGGATATACTACGATGCATGGTCCAAGGCCCAGGAAGCAAAAACCGCTCGTTTGACCCGGTCAAAACTGATGAATCGTTTGATTGAATTGCTCTTTAAACCCCTTCCCTCACAGATCCGTGTTGTCATTCTCAAGGATCTGAGGATCTTTCTGCGCGATACTAACCAGTGGCCTCAACTGTTTCTCATTGGTGCGCTGATCATCATTTATATATACAACTTCAGTGTTCTCCCGCTTGAGCGGTCACCCATGCCTACCTTTTATCTTCAGAACTTAATATCCTTTATCAATCTTGGGCTGGCAGCATTTGTCATTGCTGCAGTAGCAGTCCGTTTCACCTTTCCCAGTATAAGCCTCGAGGGGAGAGCCTTTTGGATTCTTAAATCATCACCTTTAAAACTGCGTACCCTGGTCTGGAGTAAATTCTGGGTCAATTTCTTCTTCCTGCTGATTCCAGCGGAACTCTTGATTATTACAACTGATCTGTTAATGAACGCTACCCCGTTCATGATATGGCTCTCAGCCATTACCATTGCAGGGATGACCTTTGGTATTACCAGTTTAGGTATAGGATTCGGTGCCTGTTTTCCCCGATTCAACGTGGAAAATGTTTCACAGATTTCAACGGGCTTTGGTGGCATGCTCTATATGATCGTGGCAATATCCTTTGTTGGGTTGGTTGTTATTCTGGAGGCGCGCCCTGTATACCTCTTTTTCATATCAAAAACGAGGGGATTCCCGCTGACCGGGGTAGAGCACCTGGAAATTATGGGCCTTTTTACCATAGCCTTTCTCTTGAATATTCTTGCCTTTATTGTCCCCATGCGACTCGGCCTCAAGAAACTCGCCACGATAGAAATGTGAGTGAGACACAATGTAATTCCCAAAGTAATACTACTCTCAGGTAAACGTGTATAGTACTAGTACCGTGAGGTGTTCTCTTCAGACTGAACAAACTGAAAGCCGAATCGATAACCACCGTCGGGGAAACGTTTCATCCAGATGAGATGAGCACAACGCTTGTGCATCTCTCCTTCATGTGCAAATCTTAAATCAAACGGGAGTGCTTCATTCAGTTCAAAGCAGATGCCCCCTTCAGAAAAATTGATGCCTTTTGCTTGTACGCTGTCAAAATGACCGATGAACTCGATGGTTGCATCAAGCTTCACCCGTGGATGGCGGGCTGTCGATTTAACCGAGCTCTTTTCCTCCAGTGCTTCTAATTTGTCGATCTTTCTTTCGAGTTCAGCTAACCGTTGACGGTGCATCTCCAACTCGTCAATGAGTTCCTCTTTTGTCTTGTGATTATCCTTCATGTATGTGCCTCCTTATTAATGGTCGAATGCTTAATGTTGACGACTTCGTAAAAAGCCTGGCTGCCTGCGCGAGCTGACACTCGTGTCGGCCAGGGAGCTCCCTGGCCGAGCGCGGGCAAGGCGGCCAAACTCCATCTGCTGCGGTGCACTGCATGCTCATGATTTTCTATATGTTGCAGCTGTCGGAGAGAGGTGGTCTTCACTGAGCCGGGTCAGCGACTCTTCCCAGAAACAGAATACTTCCTGAGGGATTGTGCCTGATCAGGAATAAAAAGGGATGATCTGCCCGGAACTCGGGTGGAGGAGTGCCTGCAGATGTAAATTTCATGGTCACCGCGGTTGATGCTGCTGCCTCGGTTCCCTCTTCATTGACATCAACGAAGGCCTTATGAATTACCGCATTGATATACAAATCTCTGTTTCCCGTCATCCCTGAAAAATCTGCCTGTGGGGTAAAGGCATCAGGCATTCCCATCGCAGCGAGGATTTTTCCCAGATTAAACTCGGAGGTCATCGTGAATTTCGGCAGGAATACCCTTACTTCTCTCTTTCTGAGAAGCGGTAACCAGGAAGCTAACGTGTCCTCAGTTAATGTTGTTTCAAGTTTTGATAAACCGTCCACCTCGTTAGGCAATAAGACAAGCATTGAGAGGTTGTCACCCACATAAGGCAATGCAAGCAGCTGCATGTCTTCATTTTTCCCATAGCTGAAATCCCCCTTCTGAGTCATCAGAGGAACCGTGACTGCCTTGTCCCGGGTGAGCCAAAACCGGTCATTTTTGGTTTCACTCTCCTTGAACTGGTGTGACCAGTTACCTTTAAAATATATGGCATTGGTGAGGACGAGACGGGTTAGTGCGTTAAGAACACCCGGTTGTATCAAATCCTTAATTTTGTCATTGGTCTTTTGCTCTGCCCATTTGTTGATCCGTTTGCGGGTTTCTTCGGGGGTGTTTGTGAAATCCACACGGTTGAGCGGTGCGCCATAGTTTTTGTTGGTGCTTTGGATAAAGTCTTCCAGAAAAGAATAATGCTTCTCTGCCCAGAGGGCATTGGCCACCGTGAGTTCTATGTCTCCCTTGTCCTGTTCTGTGTTGAGCTGTGCCTGGAGACGGGCAAAAGCCCCATGTAGCTGATTCTGCGGGAGAGTGAATTTGAGAGCCTTGGCCATTTGTTCCCGGGGATCTCCCCGTGCACCCCCATAGGTCATGGCAAGGGCTGTCGATATGCTGTAGGGTGATAAGAATAGATTTCCTTCCTGTTTGTGCAGTGCTCTGTAAAGGTCAAGTGCGAATGCGGCATTTCCCTTTACAAGGTGCTCAGCGTCTACCGCATCGGGGGGTTCAAGTGCACTGCTGGAAGTGCAGACAGTGACGGTCAGAATGGTTATTGTACAGACTGTGAACCATTGCAGTGCTTTCATGATGTTTCTCCCTGTCAAAGTTATGATACCCAGGGGACGTTCCTGAATAATTCACTTATCAGGAGCCAGCAGTCAAAACTCTTTGGTTTGCAAGAAAAAAAACATAAAAAACAAACACTTCATCACTTCATATTTAGAAATCAGCGTATTCTGCTTTCCCTCTAAGTCCAATAAGTGAATTATTCAGGAACGTCCCCTACCGGTTATACCATCTGCGCACGACAAACTTTTTATTCCCGTCAACAGCATCTGTATACGTATTGACCGGTACCCGCTCGTTCATGGTTTCATCCAGCACGTATTTAAGCGTTCGGATCTTCACACCACCCTGATTTCCCCCCTGTTGCGTATCATAATCGAGGCGGCTTTCTATGGCTCGATCCTTGTCAAGAACGATAATAACATGTCCCTCCCACACGATTATATCTAACGGTTCAACTATGTTGATGATCTGATCGGAGCGTAAGTTAGCTATGCTAACGGGTTTTCCAAAGGTGATGAGTGCGCTTGTATTTCTGGGGGTGTATCCATGTGTTGCTTCATAGAGGAGCCCGGAACAGTCAACACCCTTCAACATCCACTGATCTCTTATGTCAGGATGGAGGGGGGAATGGGGCGGGTAGAAGGAAAGGAGCTGCGGTATACCGGCTTTAACATTACCGCCCCAGATATACCGGCTTCCTTCTGCAGAGAGTAACCTGTTGATAATGACTTGCTGGTCTGGTAACGTCTTTAATTGACGGGGAAGTATTTGATCCGTCGTTTGTACAAATCTACTGTCAATAAAATAACCTTTGTTTGTAGGATAGGGGTAATCCACAGTGGTTATTTTGTAGAGAGTAATAGGGCCCTGGTTAATGGTCTTCTCAATCGTGAAGATTGTTTCCGGCAAAGCGATGAACTCCACTTCCCGCATTAATCCAGCGTCATCCAGATGAAGGGTTTTTCCATCTTTATTCCCAAAGACAAAAGAAAAATCAGGCGTGTTTAATACAGGAGTGGGGAGGAAAGCAATCGCATAGAGGCATGGCGGTTGTTCTGTTCTCTGTTGGCCAAAACAGGAAGTAGTGATGAAGAGGCAAAACAGTGCTAAGAATAGAGAATGTTTCATCTGAGCAGTAGTGGTGAAAGAAGAGTGTTCTGCCCTTCACCGGGGAGTTATATCCCCAGATTTGATAGCATAACACAGAGTGCATTTACCGTTCCCACGAGTGTCGGGTGTGACACTTCAAATCCCTCAACTGAAGACGCTAATTCATCTATGGAATGCTTTAAGTGCTGTGGGTCCTTATCCTGTCGTGTTGCTTCATGGGTTGAAATTGAGGTAAACCCTGCGATACTCTCTGCGTGTTTGCCTTCGGTTTTAGCCAGCTCCTCGATCTCTAATTTCAATGTGGAAAGAAGGTTGAGCAGCTGGGTTTTGTTTTCTTCTTTCATGGAATTGATTTGCTGGAGTCTGCCTTCGATCTTTGCGATCGTGTCATCAATCATCCTTTTTCTCCTCAGGAGGTTTTTCTTATGAGCAGGGGCATTACTACAATCACCGGTGTGTTAACAATACTCAGCCAACTCTAACAGTATACCATCAGGATCAAGGAAATAACACAATATTTTTCGTCCCGCATCATGTGTTATGGCGGTAGCTGGTACTGCAACCGTTTCGCCGATGATCGGTACCTGTGCCTGCTTGAGGCGCTTTACTGCTGCATGAATGTTTTTGACCCTGAAGGCAATGTGCCGCAAACCAATGGTGTTCGCCCGGGAGTGTGCCAAAATGGATTCACCTTGTGGTGATTCATAACACAGGAGCTCCAAGCGTGGTTCTCCGGCAGGAGCAACAATGTAGACCACGTTGGCACTGACATCATTGAGCCCTATGATGGATTCAATCCATTGTCCTTCAAGCCGTGCCCTTCTGATCTCTTTAAAGCCCAGAAGTTCCGTGTAGAAATGAACAGAACGTTCCAGATCAGAAACCACCAGATTTATATGGTCTACTGCATCAATCACGGTAGTGCTCCCTTCAGCACATGCTGACGAGTAAAGAGTGAATCGCTCGTTTAGGTGCCCGATTGCATCTTCGTAAGTATCTTTTCTATCATAAGCACGTGCTTGTGCTCTTCATCGCGGAGGTGTTCCAGCAGCTCCTGTAGAAACAATACCGTCGTACTGTTAAGCAGGGTGTCGTAAAAGTGGTATGCGTCCTTCTCTTTTTTAAGGGCAGCCTGCAAAATCTCTATGGGTGTTTGAAGGGTAGGGGGTTCAGTGCTCATAGTATCTTTCCTCAGGCAGGACGGGTTTAACCCGTACGGCCGGAAATGCTGAAGGCAGCATTAATTAGCTCCTGAGCTTCTTCCTGTATGTGTGCAAGATGTTTTTTTCCTTTAAAGCTCTCTGCGTAGATTTTATAAAGGTTTTCGGTGCCTGAAGGTCTGGCAGCAAACCAGCCATTGTCAGTGACAACCTTGAGACCTCCAATGGGAGCACCATTGCCAGGAGCCTTAGTCAAGACGGCTCGTATTGATTCCCCGGCGAGGGAAGAAGCAGTGATGTGCTCGGGCGACAAGTTTTCTAATACGGTTTTTTGTTGAGGGGTAGCGGTTGTATCAATGCGCTCATAGAGGGGATTGCCAAAGGTTTCCACGAGGGACATGTAGTGTTCACCGGGGTCTCTGCCGGTCCGGGCGGTGATTTCTGCTGCGAGGAGGTCCATGATTATCCCATCTTTGTCGGTGGTCCAGACAGTTCCGTCCATTCTGAGGAAGGTAGCACCGGCACTTTCTTCTCCGCCAAAACCGTATGAGCCATCAAGCAAGCCATCAACAAACCACTTGAATCCCACCGGCATTTCAGAAAGTCTTCTTGTCAGTTTCCGGGCAACCCGGTCTATCATAGAACTGCTGACAAGCGTCTTACCGACAGCTGCATCGGGGTTCCACCCAGCACGGTTTTGAAACAGATACCATATGGCAACCGACAGGTAGTGATTAGGATTCAAAAGACCTGCACTCGGGGTTACAATACCATGACGGTCATAATCTGGATCATTGCCGAAGGCTATGTCAAAGTTATGGTTCAGGCTGATAAGGCTCGCCATGGCGTAGGGGGAAGAACAGTCCATTCTTACTTTTCCGTCTCTGTCAATGGTCATAAAGCTAAAGGTCGGATCTGCTTCACCGTTGATTACCTCAATGTTTAATCCGTAGCACTCGGCAATGGGGTTCCAGAATGCCAGGCCTGAGCCGCCGAGTGCGTCCGCTCCGATCTTAAGTCCAGCAGCGTGTATGGCGTCCATGTCGAGAACGTGCTTAAGATCTTCCACGTAGGGTGTAATGTAATCATACGTGTGTGTTGTTTCAGCTCTGAGGGCATTTTCAAAGGGGATGCGCTTAACATCTTTATTGTTTGCCATTAAAAGGTCATTGCTTTTTTCTTCTATCCATTTTGTTACGCGCGTATTGGCAGGCCCACCCTGGGGGGGGGTTGTATTTAAATCCACCGTCATCGGGAGGGTTGTGAGATGGTGTGATCACTATGCCATCGGCCAAACCGGACTTCCTTCCCCGGTTGTAGGTAAGTATGGCATGTGAAACTACCGGGGTGGGGGTATACCCCGAATCTTCCTGAATCATTACATCCATATCATGGGCTGCAAGCACTTCGAGGGCAGTTGTATGTGCCGGTTCAGAGAGGGCATGCGTATCTTTCCCGAGGAAAAGGGGTCCCGTAATGCCCTGTGCCTTTCTGTAGCAGCAAATTGCCTGGGTCATGGCGAGAATATGATCTTCGGTAAAACTACTGTTAAAGGAGGTGCCTCTGTGGCCGGATGTTCCAAACGATACCCGTTGTGTTGTGTCAGCACTGTCAGGATGGTTGGTATAGTAAGCGTTTATTAATCGTGGAACGTCGGTCAGCATGGATTGAGGTACCTGTTTTCCTGCCAGCGGGTGTAGTGCCATCAGATGTGCCTCCACAGAGTTTAGCGAATGAATTCTTCAAAGAAAATAGTGGTGACGCGATGCCAGATATCAGGAGGTACAGTAGGTGCTACTGTTGTGTCGCTGTCATCCGGGTCTTTAAATAAGCGGAGCAGTTTTGCGAATCCGGGTGCTTCATCGGGAGGCCCTTCTACCCAACCATCTTCGTCTTTATCCACATAGGGATCCTTCTCAGCAATAGGTGAGAGGTCATGCAGGGGTGCTTTCAGGTCGAGCTGCTCATTGAGGTGTTCTACTATGAAGTTTGCTATGAGAGCATGGGCGGTATAGCCAGGGTGCACACCGTCACTGCTGAAACTATTGCCCCGGCCCCATTTGCGGTTAAAGACTCTGTTATTGATGGTAAGTACCGTTTTACCGTTCAGTACTTCATTTAAGAAGTGTCCCGTATCGATAAGGTGAACAGATAAGTCACTGCTCGATACGGACTCTTTGATGGCAGCATTAAAGCTGTCTATGCGAGCCATGATGTAGTACTGTTCGTCTTCTGAAAGTACGAGCCCATCCCGCTGTTCACCATTAAGTTCGAGTGCCTGATTAACAAAGTTTACGGACTGTCCCTCGGCCAGCAGTATGTACATGGACAAAAGGGTGAACAGTGATATTCTATCCCCCCGTAAAGAGTCAGTCGCGGGATTACCCGTCTCTGCTACCCGTTTGAAAGAAAAGGGAACCGTGTAGCTGGTATTTGCTTTCTGCAAGTAATATTCAATATCTTCGGAGTCGACGAGATACCCTACTGAAGTATAGTAGGGTAAGGTGCACAGAAAGAATACTGCATGATGCGCAGATTCGGTGAGCTCGGTCTCCAATCGTGTGAGTATGTGGTTGTATTGATCAGTAAAGTCGTCTGCCTCAGTCAGGTTCCGTGTGATTGATGATAGGAGATACGGTTCAAATGATAGGAGACCACGGTCTTCCCGGGAACGCAACAGTGCAGAGAGGTTGGGATTGATCTTGTGTTCAATGAGATCCAGCGGAAGCGGTATGAAGGATGGATTGCTCGCTCCTAGGCCCAGTGATGACTTTGATGAGTCATTGTTTCCAATCCAGAGTATGACTACAGCCGTCGGCGGATGTGCCGTGCGTGCCAAAGTATTGAGGAGCCACAGGGATGCATCGAGCTGTGAGACAGGTTTCCAGGCCAGAAGATTGATGGGATACAAGACAGTATCATAGAGGTCAGCGGGCCCGGATGGAAAGAGTTTATCACAAAGGAAATCACGGCTGACAAAGGATGTGCCTGTCCCGTAGCGCTTATAATATTTTTTTCCCTCAAAGGAATAGATATCAGAGCCGTCCACCCCAAGATTGGTAGGAAGCGTGAAGGGCATCAGGCGATTTTCCTGATTATTAAGAAGTGGTTGAGAAAAACTCACCGGAGATACCTCCTGGAGAGATTCATAGACTTTCTGCATGTATGCATGCAGGGTATTGGTAGCATTGTTGGTCGCATTCATAGTCCCCTGGGTCATGCTATCTCCCAGGCTTATCAGAACGATCTCATCACTGAGAAAGGCGAGGTTGTCGCGTGGAGGAAATGCGGCCTTTGTGCCGGCAAAAACGGCATGTGCACCAGAGAGGCATATAAGAAAAACCAAAAAAACAGAGCGCATGGCAGACCTTACGAAGAGGTGTTCCGGTGGTGATGCGAGGTCAGTTTTGTAACGCAACCCTGAGCAGAGGGTTAACAAACCGGGTAGTATATGAGAACCGAGCACTACAGAGGGCTATTGTAAAGTGGCACAACAGGAGCGGTCCACTGATAGCAAGGATATGCCCTCATCCTTTTGCCTGGTAACCAATACAGCAAATGTAACCGATCAAACGAATGCAACCCTTTCTGTGATTATTTCTTCTTCTGCACGTCCTTCTTGATGGCCTGGACATGTCCGCGGCCGAGGGCCTTGACTTCGCATCCGAGCTCAAAGTAACGGCGGATGGTGTCATCAGACAGGATGCCAAAACAGTCTACCACGGCGAGGGGATTACCTGCCCAGGTGACGACATCGTCCGGACTGAGGTCAAGGTAGGATTTGTGCGGAACGGCAAGGATGAGTGCTTCCACGCCCTTGAGTGCTGCAGGGAGGTCCCTTTGGATCTGTATGTCCTGTAATCCCTCCTGGTTTCTGAAAAATCGTTTCCATGACAGTTCCGATGAGGGGTAGACATCCTGATTTTCGAGTTCGTACCAGTGATCGACGTAGGGGTCGTGCACGCACATTTCGGCACCCATTTCCGTTAGCTTGCGGACCACTA
This sequence comes from uncultured bacterium, assembly GCA_938024025.1. Classification (GTDB taxonomy): domain Bacteria; phylum Desulfobacterota; class WTBG01; order WTBG01; family WTBG01; genus CALJBY01. Next base: position 926 of record CALJBY010000182.1, on the reverse strand, counting down.
TCTCGCTGCCGCTGTAACGGGTGTCACCGACATCCTGCCGGTAGCTCGCACCGCAGAGTAAAACATCCGCCCCGGCGATGTAGCGGTCCATATTCCGGAGCGCATCACGGGTGAGTTCCGCTACATGGAGTGCCCGGGTGTCATTAATGTCAATTACCGTTGGTGTTATCCTGAAGATCGTGTCACCATCTTCAAACCCCAGAATGTGCCGGTAGGCCCAGTAGCCGAGCCCCCCGTCCTTCGGCAAGCAATAGCCACCAATGCCGGGCCCGGGAAAAATGATGTTACTGTGTGTTGGCCGCATCTTGATGGCGTCTATGACTTTGATGAGATCGACACCGTTTCGCTCAGCGAACATGCTCCATTCATTGAGGAATGCAAGGATGGTTGCGCGATAGGAATTTTCAACAATCTTAGTCGTTTCGGATTCGATGGGACGATGCATGATCGTCAGCGGATAGTCCTTTGTGTTGAGCACTTCCCGCAGAAAGGTCTCTACACGTTCACGTGCTTCATCAGTACAGCCAGCACAAACACGCCAGAAATCACGGATGCTCGAAACGTAGTCTTTTCCCGGCATCACCCGCTCAAAGCTGTGAGCGAGGAGCGGTTCTGAATCTATACCGCGCTGGGTAAAGGCCTTCTTGAGAATAGGCCAGGCGACGAACTCTGTGGTACCCGGTGCGACGGTCGTTTCAATGAGGACCAGACAGGTGGGGGGAATTGCCTTGCCAATGGTTCGCATTGTCGCCTCAAGGGCTGCCATCTCCGTCTCACCGGTCCGCATGTCACCGAGATCATGCTTGCTGTAGTCACACTGGACATCTACCACCACACAGTCAGCAAGCGTGAGGCACTCGCTGTTGTAGGTTGCGGTAAGGGTTTTTTTCTCCACCACACAGCGCTTTATGATTTCACTTACTTCC
>CALJBY010000181.1 GCA_938024025.1 uncultured bacterium | reverse complement strand
CATAATGGCAGTGAACTCTGCCAGAGCAAGCTGAAGTCCTTGTGGGGTTATTGCGTGTCTGGAACGTTTCTTGTGTTTGCGGGAGACTCATCCTCTTGTGGCTTCTTCATCAGTTTTTTCAAGAGTCCTTCGAGAGCCTTCTTCTTATCCTGCCTTTCATCACCGTCACTGTCCTCTTTCTTCAAAAGGATATCCACAAGCATCTCTGAGATATTTTTAATAGTTGAAGAAGCTGGCATGATGACTACTTCGTCAGAAGGACCTTTGATGGACAAGGAAAGCACCGTCCACTCCTTCTCATCTTTAAAATATTTAGTGAGAACATCATCGACCATCTGTTCAGAAAGGGAGGGAGAAATCTTCATGGTAAGAGAAAGATTCACGTATGAATCCAGACTGACTGTTCCTTCAGGGTAGAGTTCGATTTCTTTCCCCGTAAGACTGTTTGTGGTGTGTATCAGGCCATCCGCTATCTTAAAGGTTCCCTCGGAGCGATCAAAGGAAAGTGTACCCAGATCATCAAGCTTAATAAAGGAAGCAAGGGATTGCAAAAATTCCAGACCGGATACACTGCCATCCGTAATGTGAATAGTGCCTTCTCCAGTGAGATGGTTTTTAAAGGAGTCTTCAGTTGTTCCACTACCATTAAGCACCATGGTAAGATCGGTACTGCCACGCATATCTGCTTGCACATCAGGCAAGAGAACAGCCATGAGGGACTTAAGCTGAAGGTTACTCCCTTTTAGGTGGGCAGAGTACGTAAGCCCCTTAACTCCCAGCCCGGCACGACTTTTCATCTCAAGCAACCCGTCTTCCAAGGCACCCTTAAGAGATTCGAGGTTAACAGTATTGTCATGCACGCTACACGAGGCATGTACATCAGACAGGTGTACATCTCTGAAGCTGATACGATCGAGCACTATATCTGCATCAACATTCACCTTCTCCAGGTGGAACGGTCCAAGCTCCCCACCTTCCTCTGCCTCCTCATCCTCACCATCATCTTCATCTTCAGCCTGTGCACCCCCATCCGCTATAGATTCTATACAGGGAATTATTTCATCCAGGACAAGTGCAGGAGAGGTAATGGACAGCTGCCCTGCAAGGGGACCGGTAAAACAGTTCTCCAGTGTCCCGTTGAGAGAGAGCAGTGAATCTCCCGAAAGGAGCTTGAGGTGCTCAATCGTTAACACGTTATCTTTCCATGCAATCATTCCCTCTGCCTCTGCTTTGTAACGAGGGTCGCGAACATTGTGAATTGTGAACTGCGGTTTAATCTGCTTTAGCAGGGGATCGACAAGGGCTTTCAGCACAATCCGGGATGAGGGAAGTGCGGTACTCTGCAGGGACAGATCAATGGTAAAGGGAGAATCCACGGAAAAATTTAAGATCGTGAGATTAAGCTTATTAAAGGCGGTTTTAAACGGCCGGGTGGAGGTTTCAGGATAAGCAGTAAAGGTAAACACACCCTCGTCGATGGTCAGCTGGTTCATCAGGAAGGAGAGAGCTGGAAGGGTGCCACTGTTGGCACCCGTATCCTCCAGAGCTCTTTTTTCTTCCGCTCCCCGGGATGGTTCCCCCGTAACATTCAAGATTCCCTGCTCATCTCTTACCAGATTAATGTGCGGTTGGTGAAAGGCCACCCTGTCTATAACGATTTGTTTTGATAAAAGGGGAAGTATGCGGCACGAGAACACCACCTGCGGACAGGTAAAAAGCAAAGCGTCCTTGTGCAGGGTGGAATCACCTATAGAAACATCTTCTATGGTAATCGTTCCCCATAACCCTATCGTGAGCTTACCATACGAGAGGGGCTGCTGTATCATTCCCTCCAACCGGGGAATTACCATACGCTCAATGGTTTCAGGTACGAGACGGGATTTAAGTATGAGTACAGCACTACCAACGACAACACTACAAAAGATGAGCAGTATCACTACAATTTTGTGCCACGTTTGCATAATCGTTATTTTATATTTAATTTTACTGATAGTTATGGTACTTTAAATTGTTTGGCTGGCCGGTTTAGGCATAGAACATAGCATATCGCTTACTCTTATGCAATTTTTAATTCGTGGGAGTTCGATGCTCAAGGCAGGCGACCATCTGTAGTATTGTGCACCGGGTGGAGGGTACGGATTTGGATGTCACCAATTACATTCAACAGGATTTCATAACGTTACATCTTCGGTCGAAAAAAAAGGAAAGTGCAATACGAGAACTCTCCCAACTGCTGAAAGGTGCCCCGGCAATGATTGATCACAAACGCTTCCTCGAAGATGTCTTCGAACGGGAGCGGCTCGGCTCCACGGTAATAGGAGATGAAATCGCTCTTCCCCATGCCCGGACAGACGCTGTCAATCAATTGATTATTGCTATCGGAAGATCGAAAAGTGGTGTGGAATGTGAAAGTCCCGACGGCAATAAGGTAAAACTGTTTTTTCTCATGGGTACACCCCAGGGGAGTGTAAGTCACTACCTTCACATTCTGGCACAGCTCACCCGACTCCTCAAACACAGTGCTTTAAAAGAAAAACTGCTTGAGGCACAAGACAGAGAGAGTTTCCTAACACTATTTAAACACCCCCCCCAGAAAGGATAGTTCTGTGCCTAACCCATTCAAGACACCAACCCCCGATCCATTTCACCGTATTATCGACAAACTCCATTTAAATGAAAACACTATCATCTTAATTATAGCATCATTCATTGGTATCATTGGAGGCTTTGGGGCTGTTGGCTTCCGCACACTCATTTCTTTTATCCAAACAATAGCCATCGGAGGAGATAGCAACATTTTAGAAATCGTGAGTGCTCTTCCCTGGTACAAGAAAGTAGCCCTTCCGTTCATCGGTGGGCTGATTGTAGGACCCCTGGTCTATTTCTTTGGAAAAGAAACCAAGGGTCACGGTGTACCTGAGGTAATGGAAGCCGTGGCCTTACGGGGTGGCAGGATCAGATCGCGCGTGATGGTCCTCAAGGCCTTTGTATCAGCCGTTACCATTGCTACCGGCGGTTCAGTAGGCCGTGAAGGTCCTATTGTACAGATTGGATCAAGCCTGGGATCTTCTCTGGGCCAGTGGCTCAGACTTGGCCAGGAACGGCTGAAAGTGCTTGTCGCCTGTGGTGCAGCCGCAGGTATCGCCGCGACCTTTAACGCACCCATTGCCGGAGTAATGTTTACGGTAGAGATAATCCTCGGTAACTACGCAATCACCACCCTTGTACCCCTTATCATGTCCTCGGTTATGGCCACGATTGTGGGCAGATGGTATTTTGGAGATATCCCTGCATTCGAAATTCCCCACTACGGCCTCGAAAGTCCATGGGAGATAGGTCCGTATATACTCTTAGGTATCGCCTGTGGAGCGGTGGCCGTTGGCTTCATAAAGGTTTTGTACTTTTCAGAAGACTTTGCGGATAAGATTCCCCTAAAAGGCTGGTTTAAGACTCCCCTTATTTTGTTGCTGGTTGGCGTCATGGTCATGTATTTCCCTCAGGTGTATGGCGTAGGGTACGACACCATCACCCAGGTGCTTAAGGGAGAATTGCTCTGGTACATGCTTCTGCTGCTCATCCCGGTCAAGATGCTTGCCACATCGGTTACCCTTGCCGCCGGGGGATCAGGCGGCGTCTTTGCTCCATCGCTCTTTCTGGGTGCTGTGTTTGGCGGGTTATTCGGCACGCTGATGCATTCCCTCTTCCCCGATGTGGTGCTGTCATCAGGTGCTTATGCCGTTGTCGGCATGAGTGCAATGGTTGCAGGAACCACCCATGCGCCCCTGACTGCCTTTCTGGTGATATTCGAGATGACGGGTCACTACAAGCTTATTCTTCCTCTTATGCTCTGTTCCATCCTGGCTTCCTTTATCGCTTCAGTGCTAAAGAAAGATTCCATTTACACACTCAAGCTTACACGACGGGGGGTGGATCTTTCACAGGGTATGGAGGTATCCATAATGCAGACAACACAAGTCAGGGATGTAATGAATCGGGACATGGTGGTGCTAGATGAAAGTATGGCCTTTAACGATCTCCTCCAGAAGGTGATTAATTCAAATCAACCATATTTTTACGTAAAAAATACTGAGGGGAACTATCAGGGCTCATTTAACGTCCACGATGTAAAGGAAGTGCTCAATGAAGAGTCCCTGGTGGGGGTCGTCGTGGCAAAGGACCTTGTACCCATTTCTTTAAGCCCCGCAATCGAGATGGACGCTACCCTTGCCCAGTGCATGCGAAAATTGAGTATTTATGAAATGGAGGAACTTCCCGTCGTTGATAACGAACATTCAAACAAGCTGATTGGCAGGGTAGGCAGACGGGATATTATCAATATTTATAACCGTGAAATTCTGCGCCAGGGATCCCTCGGGCTCAAATTCATACAGGGGAAGCTTCCCGGAAAGTTTCCTACACAAAATTTTGTGGATCTGCCCGATGGATGTGAAATAAATCTTATACCGGTAACCCCCTCAATGCAGGGACAAACCCTCCAGGGACTTGATATTCGCCACACCTACGAAGTAACTGTTGTTGCCATTAATCGAAGCGGAGAACGGGGGGAAAGAGAAGTACTCATCCCGGCCCCCGAAGAAATCCTGAAAAAGGGAGATATGCTTGTCGTTATAGGAAACGGAGATGCTTTAAAGCACTTGAAGGATGCGTTTCATCTTCCATCGTGAACACCCTGCTGCACAAGCACCGTGGGATATCCACAAACTTCCTGCCGGTACTGTGTGTATCATGTGCTTATGAAACCTGCCCCTCCCAAAGCTTTTTTAATCCCGGGTACATCCATTGCAGAAAAAATAAGATCCCTCTTAGCAAAACTGCTCCTGACTGTTTTCTTAAGATATTTTTTGTCCCCGGAAAAAAAGAG
>CALJBY010000180.1 GCA_938024025.1 uncultured bacterium | reverse complement strand
CTCCACATTGCGGCAGCAGATAGTGTAAAACCTGAGAGGTAAAGGAAGGTTCCCAGTAACCCCTGACCTTCTCAAAGAAGAATGGTATGCTGAGCCCCAGGCTGGTGGCATAAATGATAAGGGTGAGCAGTGCGCTAATGGCCCTGGGGAGAAGCAGCGACAGGAGAAAGATCATAGAAATGATTAAGATGAAATTGAGAAAAATGATTGCCAGGCTTGGGAAAATACTGAGGGTAAACGTTCCCGTTCTGAGGTAAAAGAAAAAAAGGAACCCTATGGTTAACACCATGAGGTTGATAAACACTATGAAAAGCATACCTAAAAATTTGCCCATAAGAAACCATGCCCGTTTAACCGGTTTGGTTATGGTTAGAATAATTGTTTCTTCGGCAAGTTCTCTGGGAAGGGCACTCATCGCAAGCAATCCGCACAGTGAGAGCCCCCAAAAAATGATGCAATTGAACGTAAAAATCATGCCGATGTTAGTAATTTGATCGGCGTTTAAAAAACCCTTTTCGATATTAATTTTTCCCGGGGTGCACCCCCTTGCCATGAAGAAGAAGAGGAAAGCCATGGCCATGAGAATATAGATAACCTTGTTGCGCAATTCTCCTTTCACGGTAAGCCGGGCAATGGCAAGTATCTTATTCATGGTTGTTCTCTTCTTCTTTGATGAGCCGGTAAAAGATATCTTCTAACGATTCCATTCGCGTAGTCAGGGATAACAGTTTTCCCCCATGCTTGATGATGAGCTCTGGCAGGGCGCTGATCGTTTTAGCGTCCTGGGGGTGGAGTTGTATATTATTTCCTTCCACCTTCACCTGAGTAGATACCGCTCTTATGGTTTCGAGAAGCTGATCATTAATTCCCTCCACACAGAGCTCGATTATCTCTCCCTGGGAGGTGAGTTCCTGCTTGGTACCTGTCCTTACCATGTGCCCCCGGTGGAGAATAGCTACACGATCGCACAGCATTTCTATTTCGGAGAGGAGATGGGAGTTAATAAAGATGGTGACCCCTGCTTCTTTCAACCGCAAAAGGATATCTCGCATTTCCTTGTTGCTAATGGGGTCGAGTCCGGCAGCGGGTTCATCGAGAAGCAAGAGCTCGGGGTTATTAAGCAGGGCCTGGGCCATTCCTATGCGTTGTACCATTCCTTTGGAGTATTCTCCGATTCTGCGGAACCGATCCTCATACATGGCGACTGTTTTTAAACACTCTTCCGTTCGTGATTTTCTTATGGTGCGATTCATGCCATAGAGTTTTCCCTGGTAGTCAAGAAATTCACTGCCCGTTAGAAATCCATAGATCTTGACCTTTTCGGGCAGATAGCCGATCCTTTCTCTCAAAAAATCATTTTTAACAGACTGGTTAAAAATGTGGACCGAGCCCGAAGAAGGAGAAATCAGGTTAAGCAGGAGCTTCATCAAGGTGGTTTTACCTGCACCGTTTGGTCCTAAAAGACCAAAGCATTCCCCCTGTCTTACCGCAAGGTTCAAGTTGTCCAGGGCCCTCACGCTTGGATAGTCTTTAGTGAGTTGACATACTTCAATAGCTGCTGGTGCCATTACACAATGTCCATTAGTTGTGTAAAAAAGTACTGTAGTGTTTCTTGCGTTTCTCAGGGAAATGCACCCGGCAGGGTTTTCCTTACCCTATCGACCAGGCTGAGGTGATCAAAGACCTCAACGAGCCGTTATTAAACACAAAATGATAAAAGAATGCAAGTGGGAAAAGTATCTTAGTGTCTCGTATCATAAATTCGCGTGCCTAAAATCACAGTCATTGTGAGAGCCTGCCCCGAGACCTTCCGGAGATTGCTTCGTCACTACGCTCCTCGCAATGACATGTAACTGCTCGCATGAGTATGGGGAGTTATGATACGGGACACTAGCAGATTCTCGGCAGGTCTTCGGCAACGAGCATATCTATGAAGCGTGAACCGCCTACCCGGGTTTCCATAACGACCTTCTTAGGAGGTTCCTTTGTGACGTGCCCGATGATGCAGGCGTCTTTGCCCAGAGGATTTTTCTTCATTGCCGAGAGCAGTTCTTTTGCCCCATCGGGATGGACACAGGCAATGAGTTTTCCTTCGTTTGCGAGATAGAGTGGATCTAAACCGAGCAGTTCACATATTCCCCGTACCTCTTCCTTGAGGGGGAGGGCATCCTCATAGACGGTAATGCCGAAACCTGATTGCTGAACGATTTCATTTAAGATGGTACCCAGGCCGCCCCGAGTAGGATCTCTCATGGCGTGGATGGAGGCGGCATAGGGAAGCATCTCATGTACCAGGAGATTAAGGGGTGCGCAATCACTGGTAACAGATGTTTCAAATGCAATCCCTTTCCGTGAGGAGAGGATAGCAATGCCATGATCACCAATATCACCGGAGAGAATGATGGCGTCTCCTTCGGCGACCTTGTGACTGCCGAAATCTATCCCCTCGTTAATCGTTCCTATTCCGGAGGTGTTGATAAAGAGCTTGTCACAGGCCCCCTTTTCTACTACCTTGGTATCCGCTGTTACGATCCGTACCTGAGCCGTATCGGCAGCACGACTGAAAGACCGTGCAATTTTCTTCAGGTCTTCTAAGGGGAAGTTTTCTTCAATGATGAATCCCACACTCAGGAAGCGCGGGACAGCACCTCCTACGGCAAGATCATTAACGGTTCCGCAGACGGCAAGCTTTCCTATGTCGCCCCCGGGAAAAAAGAGAGGATCGACAACAAAGGAATCGGTGGTGAAGGCAATGCGGTGATTTTCAATCTCTAGAAGAGCCTGGTCTTGTAAGGTGTTCAGTACAGGGTCTTTGAAGCAGGGAAGAAAACATGTTTCAATGAGTTCAGCAGTAAGTTTCCCCCCATTGCCATGGCCTAAAAGAATGTAATCTTCCATTGGGTTTCCTCATAAGTACATACAAAATGCAAGATACGGGATACAGAAGTCAGGAGTTAAAAGATAAAAAGAAAATGCCTAAAATGAGCTAAATTCCCTAGAATGCCTAAAATTAAACCACGAAGAGCACGAAGAAATATAATCACAAATTTCAAATGCTAAAACACAAAGTCCAAATGAATTTCAAATCACAAATGTTCATAACGTGTACTCTCCGCGGTCTGGAATCGCAATGCTCCAACACTCCAGTACTCCATGAGCTTTTCACATCCCACGTCACTGTTCGTATTTATAATATGCAGCACAGGTGCCTTCTGAGGAAACCATGCAGGCACCTACCGGGTTTGTGGGAGTACAGCGGGTTGCAAAAAGGGGACACTCCTTGGGGGTAATCATCCCTTTTAACACCTGACCGCACCGGCATCCATGTGGTGTTGCAACTTCCGGTGTTGGGAGATCAAACTTTTTTGTTCCATCATAGGCAGAAAATGCATCCTTCAAAACCAGCCCACTCTTGGGAATGACACCAAACCCTCTCCAGCTCGCATCTGCGATATCATATACCTGGTTAAGCAGTGCCAAGGCCTTTGCATTTCCCTCCGGGTGTACCACCCTGCTGTATTCTATCTCTACCCTGGGTGCGGTATCTCTTTTCTGAAGCATGAGCCAATAGGTGGAGAGGATAAGATCCAAGGGTTCAAATCCACTGACCACACACCCTTTTTGATAACGGTCAACAATGCGCTGGTAGGGTGCGGTCCCAATGATCGCTGACACATGACCGGGACAGAGGAAGCCATCGATAGTGGTTTCTTTGTCTTCAAGCAGGACTTCCATTGCGGGTGGAATAAGTTTGTTGTTGGAGATGATGGAAAAATTGCTTAACCCCTCCCGCTGTGCCTGAAGAATTGTTGCAGCGAAGGTAGGAGATGTGGTTTCAAATCCCACGGCAAAAAACACCACTTCTTTCTCGGGATTCTCCCGGGCCAGAGTAAGGGCATCGGCAGGGGAATAAAGGATGTGTATGTCCGAACCCTTGGCTTTTTCCTTCAAGAGGGATGAGTGAGAACCGGGCACGCGCATTATGTCCCCGAAGGTGGCAATGATGTATCTTTTATTTTTCCTTCCCTCTTCAGCCAGCATAATAACCCTGTCTACATCTTCCAGGGAAGTGACACAGACAGGACAGCCTGGCCCGGAAATGAGACGGATCCCCGGAGGAAGCAGGCTTCTGAGACCGGATTTGGAGATGGAAACTGTGTGGGTTCCGCAAACTTCCATGAGGGAAATTTCTGTAAGGGGCAGGGATTTTATTTTAGAAAGAATAGCCTGGAAAGGCTCCTTCTTTCTGAATTCATCAAGATATTTCATCCATCACTTCCTTAAAAAGAGCAAGGGTCTTTGCTGCTTCTTCCTTGTCGAGTTTCTCGATGGCAAATCCTGCGTGAACGATAATAAAATCGCCCACCGCAACAGTATCCATCAGATCAAGATAAACCTCCCGGGTGGTGTTGCCAAAGCTTACCGTTGCGAGATTATCCTTAACGTCTACTACTTCGAGGGGAACTGCTAGGCACATGGCTTTCATCCTTTGAAATTGTTAAGCGTTCATTGGCGATCACTGCCTGACCTAAGGCTATGCCTCCATCGTTGGGAGGAACTTTTTGATGATACAAGACGTCAAAGCCTGCACGTGTGAGCCGTGCGATGCTTTGCGTGAGCAGATAGGTGTTTTGAAAACAGCCGCCGCTTAAGGCGACGCGATTACTGTTCCACTCCTCTCGCAGCTTACTGCACATATCTGTCAGCATGGTGACGATGCTGTTGTGGAATTTTAAACTGATGGCACCGGCCGGCTCATTTTTCTTGAGATCTAAGAGCATCCCCCTGATCAGGGGAGCCGGGCTGATGGAGTAAGACCCGCTTTCTTCCTGGCAGTCAAACGGGTAATGGTCATCAGTATCTCCCTCCAGTGCCATTTCCAGTTCCATGGCTGCCTGCCCCTCATAGGTTGATTGTTCGCAGATGCCTAAAAGGGCGGATGCGGCATCAAAGAGCCTTCCCATACTTGACGTTAGGGGAGAGTTAAAGCGGGATGCAATGAGCTTTAAAACGATTTCTTTTTCCTGTGGCTCCCTTTTACGGAGCACCTCCAGGTCCTGGTCTTCGAAACTGTCAGCGAAGGTAGCAAGATAACTGAGGGCCATTCTCCAGGGGTTCCTGATTGCCTGTTCTCCCCCGGGCAGGGGCAGATAGGCAAGGTGGGCAACTCTCTTAAAGGAGGCATAGTCTGCCAGGAGAAATTCTCCTCCCCAGACGGCCCCATCGGTTCCGTAACCGGTACCGTCAAAGGCAACACCGATGACCCGCTCTTTACTCTGATTCTCTGCCAGGCAGCTCACGATATGGGCGTGGTGATGCTGCACCTTACACACGGGAAGCTCCTTTTGAGCATCGGCAAAGTGGGTGGTGGCATAACCCGGATGAAGATCACAGGCAATGGCGTGAGGCTCTATTGCTAAAATCCTCTTCATGTGTTCAATGGTTTTGATGAAGAATGCATGGGTTTCCCGGTACCCCATCTCCCCTATGTGCTGGCTCAAAAAGGCCGTTTTATCCCGGGTGAGACAAATCGTATTTTTCATCTCGCCCCCCAGGGCGAGGAGGGGAATCGATTCTTCTTCCAGGAAGATGGGACGGGGTATATATCCGCGGGCCCTCCGGGTAATGAGTTCCCTGCGTGTGCTGTTAGAGATGAATGGTTTGATGACCGAGTCATCGCTCCTCAAATAAATATCCCGATCGTGCGTGAGCAGGAAATCCGCACACGCGCCCAAGTGTTTCAAAGCTTCATCATTTTCTATCACGATGGGCTCATCCTTGAGATTACCGCTGGTCATAACCAGGACAGTAACATTTCCCCTGAGGAGCAGGTGGTGGAGCGGGGTGTAGGGGAGCATTACCCCGACAAAGGGATTGTGGGGAGCCACCAGGGAGGAGAGGGGGGAGTGTTCAATCCTGGGCAGCAGTACAATAGGAGCCTGGGGAGATCGCAGGAGCTTTTCATCTTCCCATGAAAGCTTTGCAACGGTTTGCACGGTTTCAACATCGGGACACATAATGGCAAAGGGCTTTTCCTCCCGTAGCTTTAGCTCACGCAATCTGGCCACAGCGTTGTCATTGGTTGCATCCACCGCCAGGTGATAGCCACCCAAACCTTTAATTGCCACGATAGAGCCGCGGGCAAGGAGTGTTCCTGCCTCGGCGACAGGGTCCGGTGTGGCAATGATTTGACCGGTGGCATCCGTGAGGGTGACCTGGGGCCCGCAGTCCCAGCAGGCGTTGGGCTGGGCATGGAATCTCCGGTTGGCAGGGTCATCATATTCCTGCTGACACGATGGACACATGGCAAAGGTCTTCATTGAGGTGTGGGGGCGATCGTAGGGAATGTCGTCGATGATGGTATAGCGGGGACCGCAGTTGGTGCAATTTATGAAAGGATAGCGGTACCGGCGATCCCGGCGATTGAAGAGCTCATGGAGACAATCCTTGCAGATGGCTAAATCGGGGGAGATAAGGGCTGTGCGCTTTTCTGCAACACTACTCTCCCTGATTTCAAAATGCGTAAAATTGCAGGGGGGCAGTGTTTCTTCTTTTATGCTGACAATATGTGCCTGGGGGGGGAGGGATTCAGGCAGTGCTTTGAGAAACTCCTTAAGTTCAACAGGTTTACCTTCAATTTCCACCTGTACACCCTCCGGGTTGTTGAGAACGTATCCTTTCAGGTGGTGCTGCTGTGCAAGGTTGTAAATGAAGGGGCGAAATCCCACACCCTGTACGATACCTTCGATGGTGAGTCTCGTTCTGATTACCTTGTCGTTTTCACAGTGCACTGTGTTAGCCATCAGCGATCGATCGGGTCCTCTTGGTATGTATCTCTTTTTCCAGCCACGCCTTCCATGCATTGAGTCCGGTCATGTGTGTGCAGGACGTTTCAAAAATGGACAAATCGGGGTTGAGGCTGGTAGCATCCTCAATTATTTTTTCGAGAGAGCAGTTGGTATAGGGAAGGAGGTCAACCTTATTAATGATCAGTGCCCGTGACAGTCTAAACATCAGAGGGTATTTAAGGGGTTTGTCTTCTCCTTCCGTAACGGAAAGGACCATTACCTTGGCGTCTTCTCCTAAATTAAATTCAGCGGGACATACCAGGTTTCCCACGTTCTCGATGATGAGAAGATCGAGCACGTCAAGGTCGAAGGTAGAGAGAGCGTTTTTGATCATACTGCTGTCCAGGTGGCACGCTCCTCCCGTGTTAATTTGTGTTACCGGCACCCCATGGGCGCTGATGCGGTCGGCATCGTAGGAGGTTGCAATGTCCCCCTCAATAACACCGAGAGACAGGGTGTCTTTGAGCAGAACGATGGTTCGCTCCAAAAGGGTAGTCTTTCCTGCTCCGGGACTGCTCATCAGGTTGAGCACATAGATACCCTTCTGGGAAAAGAGTGTACTGTTTTCTGAGGCAGTAGCTTCGTTACTGCTTAAGATGTCTTTTTGCACGTCAATCTGTTTCATCCTCTATCTCCAATTGCCCTATCTGAAGCTCTCGACCCGAGACTAATTCTATGTGTTTGTTCCCACAGGTGTTGCAGCAGTACCTGTGGTCTGCAATGACAAATTCACTTTCGCACTGAGAACAGTATCCCCTGATGGGCACTTTTTCGATCGTGAGCAAGGCATGTTCTGCGATGGTGGACTTTGCTAAAAGATTAAAACAGAAGGTAAGGGAATCTGGCAGGACACCTGCCAGTTCACCGACTTTTACGGTAACTTTTAGTACCTTCCGTGCCCGTGCTCTCTCTGCTTCGGAGAGGACGATCTGCATAATGCTCTGGGCGATACCTAACTCATGCATATAGTCATTGAGGTGAAATAGGATATGAGTAAAAACAAACTGTTAACCATCGTAGCTTAAGATAGTATACTACAATGGTTAACATTATTTTATGATTTAGACAACATAATCTTTGATCGTTTACGTGAGGTAGAAAAATTATTAATCTGCTTATCTGTAATTCTCCCGTTGACCCCCAATACGAGAGCACTTTCTTGAATGTAGGTTCTTACCCAACTCAATCTAAGCATTTCTCTTTCAGATAGGGTGATGGTAGGAGCGGCTTTAAGCCGCGAATGCATCGCGCATGAATGCGCTCCTACCGAAATGTGAAGCTCCTCGCCTACCCTCGTTAAATAAGCTTCGCTTGTAACCGGTCAAACATGTCTGGTTAGAAGGTAGCAAGCCAGTTTTCAGCCGGGATACTGGAGTTTTGTGAGTAAGCAAATAATTTAGGGTAAAATTGCACT
>CALJBY010000179.1 GCA_938024025.1 uncultured bacterium | reverse complement strand
TCTCCCATGATCTTCGGGTTCTGCGGATCGCTGAGATCGATCGTCCAGAGGGGGTCAATGTTTTGAGCAGTGACGAGATATCCCCGGTCCTGGATGAAACGTGCTGACCATATCCTTTCTCCAACCGCAATACCATCCAGTTGTCCAACCACCTCGAGGGTGTTATCTCCGGAAAGGGTATACAGGTGGTTTTCCGGCGGAGGAGGGTTGGCGACCCACCAGCGATTCCACTGGTCTGTGGTTGTAGCCACCCTGATGATGCCCTCATAAGCTGAAAGAGAGAATTGGCTGAGTACCGTTCCCGTGACTCGGCCGCTACCGCTGTACTTTAAGCTACCTGTGGCAGTGCTATCAAAACGGTGAATATTCGTTGCCTCCTCATATTCATCATTGTTCCAATACCACCACCAGTCATCTGATGGCTCAGCCAGCAGGACGGTATCTGATGAGGCATAGATGATGCTCCAATTGCTAACAACGTGGTCTGCCTCGAAGGTAAACACATCACCTAAGGACTCAAAGCTCACAATAGAGGTGAACCCCCTGCTCATACCGTCCTCTGCAATCACAACATTGCCACACCCCTGACCCGTAAAGTCATAGGCCACTACCCCATCAGGGACCACGAGAAAGATTTGTGGAACCAGATCCTGTAAGGTGAGACTTGCAATCAATTGATCATTGTATGTAATGGCTTCACTGATAGCCTTATTCCACAGCTGTTCACGCAAGGGATTATCGGGATCAACCAGATAATAGTCTTCCGGAAGGTCTGGCCAGTATTTCAGACCCTGTACTTCAATCCAGGAGTAGGTGAACATATGGACCGTACTTCCGACCTTCCGTGACGTCTGGTAAGATCCTTCAAGGTAGAGTTCATGAACCACCTGAGGATTTTCAGGATCACTGTGATCTATAACGGTGATCTTGGTAAAAACCGTGTACCAGTAGTACCCATCATATCCCATCTCTTTTTCAATCAGTGGCCGGAGGGGATGGTCCTCGTCCATGTCGTAGGTAGAGATGGTAGAAAAAACCACACTCCTCTGTGCACTGCTGCCTGTTTCCTTAATAAGTAATAGCTGATCTGGTCTGCCCTCAAGATCAACGGATACGTTTTCAGCAAGCTGACCAACCTCAGGCACACTCATGATTACCAGTTGATTACCGCTCAGCACATAAAGGTAGTATCCATCCGTCTTTACAAAATCTCCTTCATCGACATCTGCTTCCTGGTTATTAGTCCCCGAATAGTCGACCCCCTCCTGTCGTCCCCCCGGGTTGCTGGGTACGGGCACACCCTCTGCCATATCATCTTCAATGAAACCAAACCCCGTTTCGTCTAAACTCAAGAGCTGTACGCGCATCTGTTCGGTAAGGTTTGCTTTGAGGTTTTGTTCAAGCACCTCGCAGGTTTCAAAAGCAACCAGGTCAGGAGATGTTCGACTGCGATCTACCTTGCGAGCGGTGTCACATCCCGCACCTGTCATCAGTATAGCTGTAATGAGCAGTGCCAACCCTCTTTGAAGTAACATGAGTAACTCCTTTTTATATGTTATCTCTACCCTCCATTCTACCCCAACCGGCGATACTATGCAACTCACTAAAGTATCCGGATGGGGTAGCTGCCGTTTATCCCCTTGATGGTTCCAAGAGGATAACCACTCCCCGCAGGCAAAACAAATTTGTCTCCACCCGCCCAAAATGCTAAAAAAATTACCTCTATAATACATATGGTTAGAATAATACGGTGCTTGCTTTTTTTATAAATGTTCCACGGGAAAAACCGTATCTATTGACAATTGTTAATAAATTATTATATTATTAGCACTCAAATCAAAAGAGTGCTATGCTCTATTTTATTGTGATGCTCCTCGCGTACCCTAGTTAAATAAGCTTTGCTTTTAGCCGGGCAGGCAGCGCGGGCTTTCTCGGCACCTTCCGGTAAAGGGGGATTAGTTTTGCCAATATACGAATATGAATGCACCAGTTGTGGAAAAAATTTTGAAAACATGCAGAAGATAACGGAGCCACCTCTAACTGCGTGTCCTTTCTGTAAAGGAAAGGTCAAAAAATTGGTCTCGAACTGTTCTTTTCAGCTCAAGGGAACCGGCTGGTATGTTACCGATTACGGTAACGGCAAAAAAACCGAGAGCACGAGTGAAAAACAGCAGGAGAAAAAAGAGGCCAAGCAAGAAGCAAAGAAAGAGGCAAAAAAAGAAGCAAAAAAAGAGGCCAAGGTAGAGAAAGGGAAAGATACAAGCACCGCCAAAGAGAAAGCAGTAAATCAGTGATCTTGTAATTTATTCAATTTCATTTTGTGCCCTTCGCATTTCACAGGGGGTATCCCATGGAACCCATTCTTATTTCAGATTTTCCAAAAAATAAAACGGAGGACTTTAAGCTCTCCCTTACTGAATATCAGGGTCACACCTTGCTTGATTTCAGGATTTACTTCAAGAATAGTGAAGGAGAAAGCAAGCCAACAAAAAAGGGAATCACCTTAAATATAAAGTTATTCCCTGAACTAAAACAGGCAATCCTGGATGCTGAAAAGATTCTGACAGAAAAGGAGTTACTCTAAATCTTCCATTCCACTATCTGTGCCCAACGGCTTATTACAGTGTGGACACACCTTATTCTCCGGTAACAGTTCCTTCCCGCAGCAGGGGCAGGAAATCATATCTTCTTCCTCAGAAATACTAACTTTCCCCTCTTCTAAAACCTGTTCTAAAGTATCAATTATCTCTATCGCCCTCTCCTGTTCTTTTTCCGGGACTCTCACCTCTCCCCATCCCTTTTGAGGAATATAGATTCCATCGTAGGCAGTATCTCTGAAGCTTCTTATTAAGACAGGAATCCCCTCCTTCTCCAATTCCCGGGTAATTACATCAGCCTCAAACCTGTCCCTAAGGGTAAACACTTTTACCAGCGTTTTCGTTTCCTCATGAAACCGCTCCTCTTCTTCCTTGCGCTTTTCAAATTCCTGCTGGGAAATAAGCTGTGCATCACAGTCAGCACAGACATCAATCCCTTCCTGGTATTCCGCTTCACAGTGAGGACAGTATTTCATAGTCCACTCCTTGAAAGCATTGCAGCTGCCTCCTAGTCGATGTAATACTCAAGGCCCAAATGGGTTATCTGCTCCTCTCCCATAAGATAGCGCAATGTATTCTTAAGCTTCATCAATTGTATGAAAAGATCGTGCTCCGGGTAGAGGCCTTCAGCATACATGGGGCTCTTAAAGTAAAATGACAGCCATTCCTGAATACCGCTCATCCCACTCCTTTGAGCAAAATCGGTGAAGAGCACGAGGTCTAACACAAGGGGAGCTGCAAGGATGCTATCCCGGCAGAGAAAATTTATTTTAATCTGCATAGGATATCCCAGCCAACCGAAGATGTCGACGCAATCCCATCCCTCTTTGTTGTCACCCCGCGGTGGATAGTAGTTGATTGCCACTTTATGATAGAAGTTTTCATAGAGGGCAGGGTACAGCTGAGGTTGTAATATCTGGTCTAATACGGAAAGTTTGCTTTCTTCCTTGGTCTTGAAAGATTGTGCATCATCTAATACTGCACCATCCCGGTTACCAAGGATATTGGTAGAATACCATCCGGTAAGTCCGAGTAATCGTGATTTGAGTCCCGGAGCAAGGATAGTTTTCATCAGCGTCTGTCCCGTTTTAAAATCCTTTCCTCCTATCGGCACTTCATATTTCCTGGCAAGTTTAACCAGCGCAGGGATATCTACGGTCAGATTTGGTGAGCCGTTAATGTAAGGAATGCCACTCGTTATTGCCGCATAGGCATAAAGCATGCTGGGAGCAATGGAAGGATCGTTTTTTTCCAATCCCTTTTCGAATTTACTAATGCTTGTGTGCACATCCTGGATGGTTAAATAAGC
>CALJBY010000178.1 GCA_938024025.1 uncultured bacterium | reverse complement strand
GTTTAACAATCTCAAGGTCAACAGCAATGTCTCTTTTTCCATCGCAGCACCCTACGACTCAAACAAGGATTTCTGGGGGGCTAAAGGATTGCAAGCCTGGGGGACAGCAAAAGTGTACGGCATGAAGGACAACCCCCGTCGCTTCAAAGAAGCCCTAAAAAAAATGAATGTTTTTAAAACCATGAAAAACGCGGGAATGAAAGAACTTCCGGCACAATTTACTTACAGGGTAATTGAAATCAAACCTGACAAAATTAACTACGGTGACTTAAAAGCAGGTGTGTACCACGTGACCTGGTCGAGAAAATAAAACTACAGAATACTGGATCCTTGATGCTGGATTCTGGATGTTACATTTTTAAGCTGGCAAGCAACAAATCATGTTAAGTTGGTTACATTAGTTATATTGGTTTTAGCCTCACTTTTCTTGGAGTACTGTTGGCATTACGTTAACCAATAGAACCAATTTAACATATCCAACCAATATAACGGATTGAGCTATTTCATCTCCGTTTTAATTCTGACTTCTGTTTTTTCAATTTAGGCATTTTAGGCACTTTAGCTCATTTTAGGCACTTGAATATATTTTGACTCCTTTATAAAAAACTAGCTCGCTAATACTGAGATCATAGGACTCTATGCGAGGGCAAAATATGCTTCTGATTGCTGATAACCTGCACATTATGAACCCTGTTGTAGCAAAGGCCCTGCAGGCAAGGAATCCTGTGCCGTTGAAGAAAATCGCAGAGCATTGCACGAAAGTCAACGCCTATGCTATGGACATTAACCTGGGTCCCCTGAAACACAACAGAGAGGACGTAATTACTTTTGTGATTGAAGCAGTACAGGACAGTTTTAGTGGAAGGCTTGTACTTGACTCTATTCAGGCAGAGGTCATAGCTCAAGGGATCAAAATCTGCAAGCAACCTCCCATTATTAACGGGTTCTCACTGGAAGAGAACAAGCTTCAGACTATTCTTCCCCTCGCAGCGGAATACCAGGCAGATATTGTAGGATTTCTTCTTGATGAACAGGGAAAGATTCCTTCAGGTACTGAAGAGCGGCTTGCGGTGGCCTCCCGATTGGTGGCAGCAGCAGAGGAACAGGGAGTTCCCCCGGAGAAAATAATAATCGATCCTGTTCTGGTACCGCTCACCTGGCAGGATGGAACACACTACAATAGAGCACTCATCGAAACTATTCAGATGTTAAACCAGGTGTTCGGACAGCCGATCAGGACTATTGCAGGACTGTCCAACATTGGCGCAGGTGCACCTGACAGCACTAAACGCCAAACGGCAGAGGCGGCTTTTATTTTTATGCTTGCCGCCTCTCACTTAGACTACATCCTCATGAATGCCACACAGGAAAGTAATCTTACTGCTTTCAACCTCAGTCAATTACTCCTTGCAGAGAAAGTCTTTACCTGGCAGGAGGTTTAAAGTGTACCGGGCACCTGCTCTTATGTATTTTTTTCTGTGTTAAACAGGTCGAATGCTTCGTCCACAGAGGCATTCTCATGAACGATTGCCCTAACCGCTTTCATCATTGCAACCGGGGCCTCTGATCTGAAGATATTCCTTCCCATATCAACACCTTTAGCTCCACCCTGAATAGCCTTGTGCGTAAGGGTAAGTGCATCCTTCTCGGGAATCTTTTTCCCTCCGGCCATCACAATCGGTACCGGACATCCCCTCACTACATCTTCAAAACCTTCACAGTAGTAGGTCTTCACCATATGGGCCCCCAGTTCTGCAGCAACCCTGCAGCTTAAACTAAGGTACCTGGAGTCCCGCACCATATCTTTTCCCACTGCAGTTACTGCCAGAACCGGCATGCCGTATTTGACGGCCTGGTTGACCACGTCCGAGAGATTCTGCAACGTCTGTTTCTGGTGGGCAGAACCCACATAAACAGATACTGCTACCCCAGCAACATTGAGCGACACCGCATCTTTCATAGAGGTGGTAATTATTTCATCCGAAAGCTCATCAACCCGCGCCATGGTGTTGCCACCTGAGACTCGTAGTACAATTGAGGTTTGGGTGTCCGGGCTGACACACTCACGCAATACGCCACGGGTGGGCATGAGGGCGTCCGCATAGGGCAAAAGCGGTTCTATGGTCTTCCCCGGTTCCTCCAGGCCAGATGTCGGGCCCTGAAAATATCCGTGATCAACAGCTAACATTACGGTGTGTCCGCTATCCGGCTTTAAGATTTGTGACAGACGGTTTTGCATTCCCCAATCCATTATACATCTCCTCCTTCTGGTCTAAAATTATTTGTTACGATTGTTTTGGTCCTTCGGATTTATTCTTTTATCGCTGTGGTTCAATAATCACTTTTATGGAATCGTGTGCCTCGGCAACCAGCTTAAAACCTTCCACTGTTTCAGAAAGCCCGAGCTTGTGGGTTATCATCTCTTTGACCGTTACCCGTTTTGCCTGCATTAACTGAAGGGCAGTCATATGATCTGCATAGTCTCCTGCATAGGAAGTTGTCAGTGTTACATCATTGCGCCAGAAGAAATCATTGATGGAGAGGGGGATCGTAATACCCTTATCTGTAGGGGCGAAAAAGAGGATAGTTCCTCCCCGCTCTACACACTCCATGGCCTGCTGGAGGGCCGTCACTGCACCCGTGCAGACGATTATGCTGTCTGCCAGCCGCCCTTGGTTTACCTCTCTCAACCGCGTCGGAATGTCCTCCTTTGCATTGAGGGCCAGGTCGGCACCAAATCACGGGCGATGGCCTCCCGGAGCTCGTGCAAACCGCCAACAGCGCGCGTGAGGGCGGCTACGCTTGGCAAGACGATGACAGCCACTATTGGCGGGTGTTTCAGAACGCGGGCGATGGCTTTGGCGAGCTTG
>CALJBY010000177.1 GCA_938024025.1 uncultured bacterium | reverse complement strand
CCGAGATTGATGCAGTGCTTTCCGTCCGGTGTATAGATGTGCCAGGAGTAAAAATTTTTGTAGGGCCCTTCATAGGGGACAGAAAAATTGTTGACCGGAAAAACGATGCGCCGCTTCCTTTCATCAAAATACATCCGCTCGCCAAAGTAATATTCATCTTCAATGGCAACCATTGTCTGACAGCTGCGCTGAAGTGCGGCGATATTTTTCTTGCGCTCAAGAAGCGCAACGGACAGCCCGTTTTCTCCCGCCACTTTAGCGGCCATCAGTCCTGCCGGTCCGCCACCGACTACGATAAGATCATACTTCTTCATTGTTAATCTCCTTCCTCGTGAAAGTGTTTCTCACCGCAAAGACGCAAAGGACGCAGAGAAAACTTAAAAAATAAAGAATTCAGGAATCAGAATTCAGAACCTTTTTCTTCCCTCACCCCATCCCTCTCCCCGGAGGGGAGAGGGGGAACTATTAGCTTATCTTCTTCTTTTTATTCGATGTTCGATGTTGGACGTTGAATGTTCGACGTTCATTTTTTCCCCTGTGTCCTCCAAGCAATTGTATCCTTATTCTGACCCAAAGGTCAAGGCCTCTCCTTCTGACCGCTCAAACCGGGATTCACATCATCACATTCGAAAAGCACTTTAAGGGGCACCCACACCAATCACCTTTTTCATGTCTGACCAGTCTGTGAAAAAGACACATCCCCCTTAAGATACCACTTTTTCACCTTGCCTATGTAACCTGCTTTATTCCTATCTGTCATGTCATTATATTTTTCTATGTAAGCCAGGTGTTTCGCAAGAACTTTTTCCCTTACCCCTAAGGCTGGCCTGGTGCGTGTCTCACCTTTTTGTAAATAGTGCTCGATATTCCTGAACAGCCATGGGTTGCCCATTGCACCTCTCGCTACCAATATCCCATCGCACCCTGTTTCATCAAGCATCTTCTTTGCCATTAAAGGGGCGAAGATATTTCCACTTCCCATCACCGGTATCCTTACGGCATCTTTGACCGCCTTTATTGATTCATAATCAATAATGCCGGAATACCCCTGAGACCGTGTTCTGCCGTGTATAAAAATCATTGAGGCCCCGTTTGCCTCACAGAGCTCAGCAGTGTTAACACACTGTTTTATATCCCTCTTGTCAAAGCCGGTTCTGAGCTTAACGGTAATGGGAATCTGGAGCCTGGAAGACAATGTATGAATGATTTTGCCAAGCATTGCCGTGTTTTGTAAAAGAGCTGCCCCGGCGCCTTTTTTTATTATTTTTTTCACCGGACAAGCACTATTTATGTCCAGGAAAGTTATATCGAGGAGTGTTGTCAGTTTTTCGGCGGCATCAAGCATGACACACGGGTCGCTGCCCACTAACTGAGCAGCAATGGGTGTATCTTTCTCAATCGTCTTGAGAGGACGTCTGCTTCCCGGGTGGTCACAAACTGTTATTTTTGCATCGAGCATTTCGAAGAAGCACTGCTCAGCCCCAAACTCACGACTTATTAGTCTAAAGGAAAGATCTGTTATGCCTGACATGGGAGCTAAATATATTTTCGGCTTCATGGAGCGTTTTCAATGGCGAAGCGCATGAGATCCACGCCTAATTCCCTGAACAGGTGGTCAAGTTTCATCATGGGCAGACCCAGAATATTGTAGAATGAACCGCTTATGTTATCAAATATAAAGGTACCAGGACCTTCTATTGAAAAACCTCCTGCCTTATCATGGGGCCCTGCTATTTTCACAAATGCATCTATCTCTTTAGGTGAAAGTTTCCTGACACCGACCCTGGACACATCAGCTGCAGTTACTGACGTTCCCCTTTTCACATCAATTACGCAAAGACCGGTATAAACTAAAAGTGTTTTCCCTGAAAATGCCTTCAGGAATACGACTGCTTCACTTTTTGTTTTGGGTTTTCCGATAAGTTGCTTTCCCAGGAGAACAAGTGTATCCGCGCCAATAACAAAACCGTCTTTGTATCTATCTGCTATCTTCTCTGCCTTAGCCCGGGCATTGTGCACAACATTAAACCGTGCCCCCTTTTTGCAGTTTATTTTCTCGCACGCATCACTCACCGCAACTTTATGCGCTATCCCACACTCTTTAAGTATTTTTGAACGTCTTCTTGAGGCCGATGCCAGTATGATTTTATATTTCATCTACCATTTCCGCACATGTATCCTCTCCACAATCAGGGGCTGTCCCTTACTAGTGCAAAAGAGCTGACAAACCGGTAATGCTTCTCCGGAAATGTACTACCTCCCCCGTTTCTCCCTATACACCTTCTTCGCAGCGGCATAATTGTCTGCTGCTTCCTTTATTCTTTCCCTGATGGGAAGGTTGTAGGGACACCGCTCTTCACATTCGCCACAGTCTATGCAGTCGGGAACCTTTTCCATGAAGGTGTTCCACTCTCCCTCAAATATTCTCTTAGGATCAAAACGGGTAATGGCAACCCTGGTATACATAATTGCCGATATCATGATCTGCTGGGGACATGGTTGGCAGTAGTTACACATGCGGCAGAAACCCGTGCCCAGTTCTTTCCTGATACGGTCCATTTCACGCTGGTCATCTTCTGTGATCGGCTCATCTGCTTCAACGATCCGGATATTCTCTTCCATTTCCCCTTCCCTTGCAATACCGATCAGGGGAAGGACGTTGGGAAACCGCATCAAGTACTTAAAGGCCAGTACAGGGTTTTCCAGCATACCACCGGCCATTGATTTCATGATGATAACACCGGTATCATTCTCTTTTGCCATGGCGAGCAGTTCATCTGCCGCCTCGGTATTCACAAAATTCAGGGCGACCATAATTGTTTCAAAGCAGTCTGCCTTTACCGCCTCTTTGGCCACGTCAAGCCGGTGGGAAGTTATGCCGATATGCCTGACCGTACCCTCTTTTTTTGCCCGCCGGACAACATCGAGCAGTCCTCCTGGAGCAATTACGGTCTTCAAATCATCTTCGGTACTGACATTATGGAACTGGTAGAGATCAACATAGTCGGTTCCCAGGTGTTTAAGGCTTGTTGCAAGATCCTCGGCTATCTTTTCCGCCGTTCTCGAAACTGTTTTGGTCGCAATAATCGCCTCTTCCCTGTGACCAGCCAAGGCCTTGCCGATACGCTCCTCACTCGTGGTATAGACACGGGAAGTGTCAAAAAAGTTTATGCCCAGGTCAAAACAGCTGCTGACGATTCGTATTGCCTCTTCTTCGGAGGACTTTTGAATGGGAATACCACCGAACCCTATCCGTGAAACCATTACATCAGTCTTTCCCAGCCGTATTTTCTCCATCCCTTCTCCTTCAATCCCGTTTTACCATGCTTCATTACACCTCTCCCTATATCACAACCTATCAGAGGGATAAAGCATTTTGTGGTTTAGGAAAATGTGCGTTTATTCTTTTCGGCACACTGTCTAACCACGGAAGCACTGGAAGCTCCCCCTTATTTGCCTCAAAAAAAATCCCCTATGATTCATAGGGGAAACCATTCAACATGCGTAATACTGTACTGGTCTGATTTCATCACATTACAGTAGATCTGTACCGCGTTAAAGCCTGACCCGTGTTATCACCACCTCCAATAGCCCTCAGGCGTTACTATCAGCGGGATATTCCTGTGTATACACCGCTATGCGTCCTCCGCTGCCTCGTACGCATAGATGGTCCTGTCCAGGTTTTTAATCAGACCGGGAACCAGTTTATAGGGAAAGGACATGACCAGCTCCGCCTCGGTAAGTCGCATGTGGTTTCTCCCCCCGTGGTCTCCAGAAGCAAAGACCGGTCTGTTCTCAATAAGAGGAGCAGGAACAGTCATCGTGCATTGGCTGGTCCCCCCGTAACCCCTGATTATATCTCCCGTGTCAAACGTGTACGCGGTGGATATCACTGACAACTGATGCGCATTTATGGGGAAAAGGATTATATCGGGCATCTTCACACGCTCAAGAGGACCAATGACCACACCCCCATACACTTTTGGCATCCGGGGGAAAAAGCTTTTCCCTGCCGGCCACACATCTACCGAGGCATACGATTTACCTTCGCCGATAACGAACGCATCGATTACAGCAGAGAATGCATCCCTGTCGGTTCCTCTCGAACCGATTCCGATCAGAGAGGAACCGCCACAACTGCTCACCTTTGCAGTAAAGTAGGTAGGATTTCCGATACCTTCAAACATGTCACCGCAGATGTGGCACCAGAAATTAATGCCATCTTCTACAGGAATCCCTTGAGGAGGCTTATCAGCGTACTTCATAGCTGCAATGCCTTTCTGTAATGACAGCTTTTCCTTCAATGCTCTGGCGATCTTCTTGTTATCGAAATCTGCCCTGGTCTTTCCCTTCCCTATCGCTTTCGGTTCCATGGGGCAATAGTGAAGACAGGTGCCGCAGTCACAACACATGGTCGTGACAAGGTACTGTGCGCCTCTTCTTACAATGGCCCTGTTGGGGCAGTTGGAAGCACACGAACC
>CALJBY010000176.1 GCA_938024025.1 uncultured bacterium | reverse complement strand
TAGGCACATATCCTGTCATCCTGTCCATAAGCTCCCGTGAGACTCTTATCCCATCCGACATCCCGGGCTTTCCCCGCAGGCACCAGTTCAATCTCAGCACTGATGAAGTCTTCCTCTATCAACCCGAATGTTCTATGGAGGTAGTCTAGAATCTGCAGTTTGACTCTTTCCTGTGCTTCTCTGTCAGGGTACGGGATACTGCCCGCCAGGGCGTTTAGTTTCTCACCTATGACGGCATCTCCCAGTTTTTTTTCATACTGTGTTTTACGGGCCAGGTGAGGCAAAAGATCCGCTATGGTAAACACAGGATCATTTTCATCTTCTCCCACCGTGAGATCAAGTGGGCTGCCGTCTTTTCTTATGATTTTCCCATGCAAAGCAAGGGGACATGAAACCCATTGGTATTTTTTGATCCCTCCATAGTAATGGGTTTTAAGGAGTGCCAGATCTACCTCTTCATAGAGCGGATTCTGCTTGAGGTCCAATCGAGGTGCATCAACGTGGGAAACGATGATCTTTAAACCTTCCTGGGGAGGCATCTTCCCCCTTACTGCCAGACCAATCGCTTTATGCTTAAACACCTTGTACAGTTTCTTGTGAGAGGGGGATGCGTGTGCCTCCTTGAAACCGCTTAACTGAGCATGCCTTTCAATGGCCGTGACGGCCTCCCGCTCCGTTTTTGCACTGTTGAGAAAGTCCTTGTAACCCTCTGCAAAAACAAACACCTCTTTCCGTTCCTGCGCCGTTAACCTGTCCCAGACCAGGGCAGGTTGCAGCATAATCCTGTCCTTCATGTTCTTTGTTTTCTTCCTTACGGTATCAGACGACATATCCTTACCCTTTCCCGTACATAGGCCAGCGGTAAAAATCAACAACCATTTGAGTTTAAAGGATTTTTTAAGATAGGCTCTATTTGAATTGCTACCCGGGAAAGATAACAAACTTACCCGAGTAAAGTCAAACGCTTTTTAGCTCCGGAAAAAAGAGCAAACACCTCACCCCTAAGGCTTAGGGGTATCCCTATTCTGATTAACACTACCACAAGGAAACAACTACCGGTTAGGGGGGCAGGTACACGGGACGCTCTGAGGAATTTATGGAAAAAGATGATCTCGTAAAAAATCACAAATCAGACGACAGCTTGGCCGCCTTGCCCGCGCTCGGCCAGGGAGCTCCCTGGCCGACACGAGTGCCAGCTCGGGCATGCAGCCAGGCAATGATTTACCCTGTTAAATATAGATATCTGATTTTTTACATTTTCAGTTCGCTGCCCATACCTCACATTCAGAGGGGTAACTGGATCGCAAACAATTTAACAGGGCAGGGAATGCAGCGCAACACAGCAGATGCACTTTTTACGAAGTCGTCAAAAAAGGTTCTTTTGCGGTTCAGGCCCATCAAGGGCTAAATGTTGATAGGCACGTTCCGTTGCTTTTCTGCCTGCCGACGTTCTATTCAAAAAACCTATTTTTAACAAAAAGGGTTCAACCATATCGACCAGTGTATCAGATTCTTCCTGAAGGGTGGCTGCAATAGCCTCCAAACCTACCGGTCCTCCCTTATAGTAGTGAATAATTGTCTGCAAATACTTCCTGTCCAGATTCATCAAGCCCCTCTTGTCAATGCCTTCCAGTTCAAGAGCGCTATCGGTAACCTCTCTTGTGATAATTCCGTGTGCCCGTACTTGAGCAAAATCCCTTACCCTTCGGAGTATCCGGTTTGCTATACGGGGCGTGCCCCGTGAACGTTCTGCTATTGCACGTGCACCATCTTCATCAAGTGAGACACTCAAAATGGCAGCCGATCGTTTTACCACCAGGGAGAGTTCCTCAACCTGATAAAATTCCATTTCCCGTAAGATACCAAAGCGTTCCCGTAGAGGAGCTGACAGCAAACCCGCTCTGGTTGTTGCGCCAACAAGGGTGAACTGCTCTAGTCGAGACCGATAGCTGCGGGCACTCATCCCCTTATCAAAAATGATGTCAACGGCAAAGTCTTCCATGGCAGGATAAAGGAACTCTTCAACCACTTTTGACAGTCTGTGCATCTCATCAATAAAAAGCACCTCCCCCTTTTCGAGATGGGAGAGAATACTAATGAGGTCCCCACCTTTCTCTATAGCAGGGCCCGAGGTTTGTATAATCCTTACTCCCATCTCAGCAGCAACAATATGAGCCAGGGTGGTTTTTCCCAGACCGGGAGGTCCATGTAAGAGAATATGATCAAGGGGTTCATTTCTTTTTTGTGCGGCCTTGAGTGCAATGGTTAGTGATTCCACGACCTGGGTTTGACCGATATACTCTGCTAGCTTCTGAGGGCGTAAATTCAGGAACTCTGACGATTTTTCTTCCTGCTCTTCCCGATGGGTGGTTTCCTTTTCATCTACATGGGAATCCTTGGCATTCACCTTCACGTTTCCCCCTATCTTCTCTGTCCTCGATAGACCTCTTCAAAAAGCTCTTCTGGTGAGATGATACCCGGATTCATGGCCAGTGCCTCACTTACCATTTGGGCGGCTTCAGCTCTCTTGTGGCCCAATTGTCTAACCAGAACGTCCTCAACCTGCCGGCGCACATCTTCCGGCTCTTGAGCAGCCGGTATAATTTGTTCTTTCACCAGTGCAAACTTCCCCACCTTTCCATGTAAGGTGGCTACGATTTTTTCTGCCGTTCGTTTTCCAATCCCTTTCATGCGTTCCAGTGTCTTGATATCCCTTTCTTCAATAGCCCTGGCTATTTCACTCACGGGAAGCACCAGTGCTTTGACCGCAGCAGTAGGACCAATAGCTTCCACCTTAATGAACTTTTCAAAAAACTCCTTTTCCACGTCTAAATTAAAACCGACGAGCACCGGTTTCGGTTGACGCTCACTCTGATGGTAAAATATGTGAAGCTTTACCTGGTCTCCATCTTCCCCCGCCTTTTTATCATTATAGGCCTGCCGGACAATGGATGGCAACAGCACTTCGTAGCCGACCCCATGAGATAGGATTACTATTCTATCCTCATCCTTTTTTAGTAATGTCCCTTCCAGAAAACTGATCATTTCCTCACCACCGAAAAAAACCATTCCGTGAAAGACCGGTAATAGCCAGCGCCATAGCATCAGAGACATGGTCTGATGGGATCGCTTCCTTAAAGTTGAGAATCTTCTGCGTTACTCTTCCCACGAGCTGTTTACTTGCCCGTCCATTTCCCGTTAAGGCACTTTTTACTTCAGTTGGTTTAAGCTCTAAAATACCTATCTCATTGTGCTGTGCAGCAAGAAAAATAACCCCTCTCACCGCACCGAGTTGAATCGCCGCTTTTGGGAATTTTCTGTCAACGTAGACATCCTCAATGACCAGAAGGCGGGGTCGCCAGGAAGCAAGGAGGTCGGATAGTTGGGAATAAATAGTGTTGAGGCGTTCAGAAAAAGAGAGGCGGGTGCTGGTTGTAATAGTACCCCACTGACAGGCCTTCCCGCGTGTTTCGAGCATTTCAATGACAGCAAATCCTGTAGAGGCAAGACCCGGATCTACTCCTATTGCTTTGATAGAACCTGTCATACGTACTATCCCCTGGCATTTCCAGGAAAGACCGTTTCCCCGGGCAGGGTCCTGGCGCCTCTTGTTACACGCTTGCCATTATCCTTGTTACGAGCTAATCCTCTCCATGACATCATCAGGAATATCAAAATTGGAATGAACGTTTTGCACATCATCGGAGTCTTCAAGCGCTTCCATTAACTTCAAGGTCTGGTCGGCTTCTTTCTCATTCAGTTTTACCGTGTTTTCAGGGATCATGGTAATCTTGGCAAAAACAGACGAAAGCCCACTTTTATCCAGAGCTTCCTTTACGTTTTCAAGGTCTTTGGGATCAGTAATAACTTCGAGGGCCGATCCTTCATCGTTGATATCTTCTGCCCCTGCTTCGAGAGCAACCTCCATCAGCTTTTCTTCATCCACCGTACCCTTGTCACAGGCAATCAATCCCTTTTTATGAAACATCCAGGCAACACAACCGGTCGTCCCTATGTTTCCGTTATGTTTGGTGAAGGCATGCCGCACTTCCGCCATGGTTCTGTTCTTATTATCAGTCATGATCTCAACCAGGATCGCCACACCGTTTGGTCCATAGCCTTCACAGACCGATTCCTCATAGTGTGTGCCTTCTAATTCCCCCGTTCCCTTTTTAATCGCCCTTTCAATATTATCCTTGGGCATATTCTCCGCCTTTGCCGCTGCAATGGCTGTCCGCAGCCGGGGATTGCCATCGGGATCCCCCCCTCCGAACCGTGCTGCAACGCTGATTTCTCTGATTAACTTGGTAAAAATTTTACCTCGCTTGGCATCAGCCGCCCCCTTTTTATGCTTGATGCTGCTCCATTTAGAATGACCGGACATCTCTATCACGCCCCCATCGTATATAATATGTTAAAGTGTTTGAACTGACGCTTACCAAACTACCACAACTGGCTTATTTTTGCAAAAGGAAAAAGGTCAGACAGTATTTCTTAGAAACATGTCCAATCAGTTCTACAACACCCGGTCATCTTCCCTCCACTACAAGCACCACACTTTGTTTGCCTGCATAAAACCCTTTACTTATCAAGACCCTAAAACCTTCTCCCTAAAATGTGTTCCTCTGGCACTGTTGTTGCTTTCCATAGGAGAAAACGAGCAATCTCCTCCATCCCACTCTTATAATGCCCTTGCCTCTCTCGGTCTGTTCCTGAGGAGGTTGCACCATGCCTTCTGCAGAAGGTTTACCCATGATTGCTCGAAAGGAGGTGACGTGAGGGTAACAGTATACTGGCACAATGAACATGAGGGATGATGTCTGGAGGCTATCAAGGGAAAGGAGGAATAGCTGGGGGATGGTCATGGTAGCAGTGTGTCAGTAAATCGTGTGAGAAAAATACCGTTAGGCGGAGAACGTGACCCTCTGGACGCGGGAGTGCACGCTATCCTGAAACTGATGGGGCACTTTTAAAAGCATGGCCATGATAGAGGCTGAAGTGCACCACATAACAAAGTACACCCATTCAATTGAGGAGGTAAACATGAAAGCAAAACATGTAATGATCGTTTCTTCTACCCTGATCGTCCTTTTCCTGCTTGTAAACAGCACGGTGGTTCCTGCTGCAAACACCTCTAAAACGTCAGGTGAGGGAAAAGGCACTCTCGTAGCTACCGGTAATCAGAAAGTCAACATTAATACTGCCGATGTCACAACACTGACCACGCTCAAAGGGGTCGGCCCACAGCTCGCTGAACGAATTACCGCATTCAGGAAAAACAATGGGCCCTTTGCAAAAGCTGAAGATCTCATGCAGGTCAAAGGTGTCGGAGAGAAAATATTTGAGCGGAACAAAGAGATGATCGCGGTAAAGTGAGTGTATTTCTCTGGCTGTAACCTGCCCTTCTGGAGAAGCGCTCCAGCAGGGTTTATACACCGCAGTTGAAACCGCTGATGCAAAAATTACCCGCCAGGAGATGATACAGTTTCCTGGTGGGTAATCAGCGTCTTGGAAGATCAATAAAACTAGAGAAGAAAGATAGAGTAGTGCCATCTATAAGATGACAATACCCATGGAGTGATTCAACACTACCACAAGAATGTTACATTAAATTTTGTCTGATGCCGATTGAAGGATTTTTGCAGTGTGTTAAAGAATTGGCGGGTCTCAATTTACGCAACATTATGGTAAAATGTGACAGAATCGAAGCCCCTGGAATTACATACCATACACAATGTATCTTATGTATTTGTTA
>CALJBY010000175.1 GCA_938024025.1 uncultured bacterium | reverse complement strand
TATGGCTAAAGATATTCGTGTCATCCTTATCAAGTTAGCGGACCGGTTGCACAACATGAGGACACTCCGTTTTCTTCCTCCCGAAAAAACCATTGAGCTCGCTCAGGAAACCCTGGATATCTATGCCCCACTGGCAAACCGCCTCGGCGTCTTCTGGATTAAGAGCGAACTCGAGGACCTCTCGCTGCTCTATCTGCGCCCTGAAGTCTACTATTCCCTCGAAAAAAATGTTGCCAGCAGGAAAAAGGAAACAGCACACTATGTCAATGAAGTAATTGAACTCATTAAGAGCAGGTTACAGGAATTCAACCTCACCGCGGAGGTACAGGGACGATCCAAGCATCTGTATAGTATTTACAAAAAGATGGAGGTCCAACAACTCGACTTTGATCAAATTTTTGACCTGGTGGGATTCAGGGTAATAGTTGAAAATCTCAAGGATTGCTATGAGGCTCTCGGCATTATTCACCTGCTCTGGAAACCGGTTCATGGACGCTTTAAAGACTATATTGCTATGCCAAAGGGGAATATGTACCGGTCTCTCCACACAACAGTGATTGGGCCGGCTGGCAAGAGAATAGAAATCCAGATTCGCACTGATGAAATGCACCACATTGCAGATCAGGGAATAGCTGCCCATTGGAAATACAAGGAAGGTAAGGATATTGCAACCAAGGATGATGAGCAATTTGCCTGGCTGAGGCAACTCTTGGAGTGGCAACAGGACCTCAAAGATCCGAGAGAATTCCTTGAAATAGTAAAAATTGATCTCTTTCCTGAAGAAGTCTATGTCTTTACCCCTAAAGGTGCAGTCAAGCAATTCCCCCAAGGGGCTACTCCGGTTGATTTTGCCTATAGCGTTCATACAGACGTAGGCCATCGCTGTGTTGGGGCACGGGTCAATGGACGACTGGTACCACTCAAATATCAACTGCACAATGGCGATACAATAGAAATTATCACCTCACCACAGCATAAACCCAGCAGGGACTGGATGCGGTTTGTTAAAACCGCACGGGCACGGAATAAGATCAATCACTGGATGAGGCTAGAAGAACGGTCACGGAGTATCGAACTGGGGAGGGAAATCGGTGAGAAAGAATTCAAAAAACAAGGGCTCAATTTTCCCAAACTCTTGAAGAAGGGGAGTATGGGAAAACTGCTCACAGAGCTCAAACTTAAAAATGAAGAAGAACTCTTTGCCTCGATAGGATATGGAAGAATTTCAGCAAAGCAGCTCCTCCATAAATTTATCACACCAGAAGAACTGAAGAAAAGTGAACAAGAACCCTCTAAGATACGGAAAGCGGCCAAAAGGATCATTGGTGCCAGCGAAACAGGCGTTATCGTAAAAGAAATTGATCATATCATGGTGAAATTCGGCAAGTGCTGCAAACCCCTTCCAGGAGAAAAGATTAAGGGCTACATTACCCGAGGAAGAGGCGTAACCGTTCACACCTACAATTGTATTTACATTCAGGGCTGCGATCAGGAACGACTCATTGATGTCAGGTGGGATGACAGGAAGAAATTTATTTATCCGGTTAAGGTCGAGGTTACTTCTATCGATAAAAAGGGATTGTTGGCAGACATTAGCGCCGCTATCTCTTCCGCGGAGGCCAATATCTCCAATGCCAGTGCCCGCACACTCGAAGACAACAAGGCGGTAAGCACCTTTGATTTAGAGGTAAGCGATTTCAAACATTTACAGAGTGTAATGCGTTCAATTGAGCACGTTAAGGGAGTACTTAAAGTGAATCGTTTAAATCCTTAAGTCGCAATCTCTTCGCTCTTAAATTCCGGACGCAGCCTGACTTTAGGAGGTTTAACAACAACACCAGAGCGGATACATCGTGTACACACATTAATCCTCTTTACACCACCGGCCTTATATACCCGTACCTTCTGGATGTTAGGATGCCATACCTTCTTAGTTTTATTGTGGGCATGGCTGACATTATAGCCTACCTGCCTACCTTTGCCGCATAGTTCACATACCTTAGACATTTTTTTCCTCGCTTTCTGTAAAGTCCTGAAGAAATACCATATTTTATGTAGTTTGGCAAGTATTTTTCACCTTTATTTCTACCTCCCTGTTTTCCCTCATATTTGGGAAGGCACTCCCCCAGATAGTACTAAAGTTTTCACGTTCGTTATACGATAGTAAGTGAAAAAAGACTTCAACAGAAAAAAAGACAATGCGAACGGTACATTTGCTCATACTTTTTTGCCTCAGTTTAACTTTGTATGCAGTATGTGAATTTAAAGGAGTTTCCAGTTATTATCATGCCCTCCCAGGTTTACTGTCTGCATTTTTACTCGCACGACATAAGTTGAAGTTAGCACAGTATTTCTAGGTGCTTTTTCAAGCACAATCGTCATTAATCGTCCATCGCTCCTCCTTTTTACTTTCCTTCCCCTACAAGGCACCGTGAACCTCTTATCGCGCTTCATTCCTCCGTCCTGACATCTCCTCTTGTAAGCAGTAATAAATACTGCAAATGAACTTGACAAATAGTCATCGAAATGTTATCAATTTCACGCTTGTAGGGTCATCATCATCCATGGCGGGATGAGTTGTTCCAGGGACCAGGCAAACACGCTTAATAAAGAGCTTAATAAAGAAAATGATACTGCACGCTGCCCTGCAATACTATCCATTTTTCTCAGTTAACGGAGGATAAACTATGGCATTAGAAAGAATTGAATATGATGCGAGCCATTGTCAAAGATGTTCAACCTGTAAATGGGTGCACCTCTGGGAAATCAAAAGTCATCGTTTTGCGAGAAGCTGTCCCTCCCTGGTGTACGGGAAATTTGACTGTTACGCCGCGCAGGGTAAAAATGATATTGCAACCGGCTTATTGAAAGGTGAGTTGACCTGGGAACAGTCCACTGACAAGCTGCTTGAAATCATTTACCGCTGTCCCATGTGCGCAGCATGTG
>CALJBY010000174.1 GCA_938024025.1 uncultured bacterium | reverse complement strand
GATTATAAAATGATCAACATCGTATTATAATCAAGTCGCACCAGGGCGGGCCAAAATCCAAAATGTAAAGGCTTCCTGAAATTGCCACCTCCTTACGGGCAAATCCATCATACCCGGCGGCAAAAATTACCTATTTTATTTTCCACCCGGCACCCGCACAAGATCCTTACCACTTCTAACCCGTTGAAAAAACAGATAGATACATAACAAACTCTTCCTGGCACACTATCTGCAAAGGGTTGTGATAATGTCGAAGTCTGTTTGCGAAAGGGGTGATTTCCATAGAAGCTTTTCCTCTTATCACTAATACACAGGTACCGGATACGAAACCAGGAGTGACAACTGCATCACAAGGCAGGGGAGGAGACTCTTTTGCCAGCGTTGTCAACAATCTGAAATCTGATACAACTCCTGTCCGGTCAGGGTCAGGGGAAACAAGTGAGGTGGAAGGATCTAGAAAAAGCAAAAATGAGTCATCACACCTCCTCGGAGATCCTGCCGCCAATTCGCAGCTCGTGGATGTCAAAAAGAATATAGTATCCCATCCTGATACTCAGGCCTCATCCCAAAATGGTGCAACACCTTTCCCTTTAGGGATCGGACAGCATCAGTCAGGAGAAGGTCAAGCAGGAGCTTCTTACCTCAAAAATAGTGTGGCGGCTCTTTTGGGAAACATCCTCTCACAACTCGGAGGTATTCAAGAAGACAGTGTAAATGGTACACCGATTAAGGAACTTCTCATGAAGATGGGGTTGAATGCTGATGAGGCCGCACAACTCCTTGAGTTGAATGCTGGCAACGGGGAAGAGAAAAAAGTTTTCATTGCTCAGCTCATGAGTGTGCTGGAAGGAAAGGGTATAACAGCAGCTCAAGCACAGGAAATAAGTGAGATGATTGTGGAACTGCAGGTGAAAGGGGACAGTTTGGTGTCTGCCGGGGAAAAAGAGGCAGCTCAACTGAAGGATCTCCTCGTGCAGATGGGTATGAGCCCTGAGGAGGCTGATAAGATTGTTAAGGATGGTGAGCTATCCCTTGCTGCCGTGAAGAAAATTGTAGCACCACTTGAGATTAATGCTGAAGAGGTAAGTAAAGTAGTAGAGGGGGAAAAAGTTGCCCTTGGTGATCTGAAGAGAGTGCTCCTGCAGTTGGGGGTGAAACCTGAGAATCTGAATGCACTGCTGGCACAAAGCAACAGCGCACGTTCAGAGGTGCTGCCAAAAGGTTTGCTGGAGGCATTAAGCAGTGTGATTAACAACAGCGATGGTAACAGCGCAGGAAACAGGGATGTTAAGGGAGGGGGACAGTTCGCGTCAACTTTAAACAGTGATAAGGCAGTAGCGGGTGTTTCACAGAACCAGGGTAATTTTGAGCAGGTGATTTCAAAGATAGGGCCACGGGGGCCTGTTGCACAAAAGGTCATGGAACAAGTAGTTGAGGGTGCAAGGATACAGGTGGCAAACGGCCAGACCAGGGCAAAGATTGTTCTGCAGCCCCCGTCTCTTGGAAAATTAAACCTGCACATTATTACCAAGAATGATCAGGTGAAGGTCACCTTTTTTGCGGAGAACCTGCAGGTGAAAGAAATTATTGAAAGTAATTTAGCACAATTACGTCAGTCCTTTGTCCAGCAGGGGCTGCGGGTAGATGACTTTGGCGTTTTTGTAGGCCACCATCCAAGCGGCAATGCAGCCGGGCAGGAAAATGCCTTTGGTGGACTTACGGCTGATAGCCCGGATCTTGATGGGCCTGATGGAGAAGGGAGTGGTTCCCCGGAGGGAATACGGTCGTGGATTGCAGGTAATCATACAGTTGATCTTTTTGTATAGCTAGGAGAGAAAGATTATGGCACTTATAAATCCCGTCAACAATGCTTCCCAGTTTTCACCATCCGGTGCTACCGCGGCAGGTGGCACAAGTGAGGCGAACCAGGATATGTTTTTTAAACTGCTTATTACCCAGCTGCAGAACCAGGACCCCACTAATCCCATGGATGGTACTGAGTTTACTGCCCAGCTTGCCCAGTTTAGTCAGCTGGAAAAGCTCGATACCATGAACAGCTCACTGGACTATCTCCAGCTCTACCTTGCCTCGTTAAATAATGCCCAGACGGTGGACTTTATCGGAAAAGAGATCACGGCCCGGGGAGATGCTGTAGAGCTTGCTGCTGATAGTTCTGCTGATCTTAGTTACAGTTTGGCAGGGGATGCCCACTCAGTTACTATTGAAATTTATAACCAGGATGGGCAAGTGGTGAGGTCCCTTGACCGGGGACCACAGAATGCTGGCAATCAAACGGTGAATTGGGATGGAAATGACAGCAACGGGAATCATGCTGGAGCCGGGGTTTACACTTTTAAAGTCACAGCAACCGATGCCAACGAAGGAGTTGTAGAGTCTAATACCTATCTAACGGGTGTTGTAGACAGCGTGACCTTTGAAGATGGCATTACCTACCTGCTGGTAGGAGGACGCAAGGTAGCCGTGGGAGACATTATCAAGGTGGAAGGTCAGGACCCAGGCCCAGTTGCAGACAGTGATGCGCCATCAGGAGGAGGCACCACCATGGAGGTATTGAGAGGAATAGGAACATTTGTGAAAAATGCTGCACCTCTTGCAGCGATGCTTTTATAAACCATAATAAAAAAGGAGGTGCAAGGATATGTTAAGTTCACTTTATTCAGGAGTTTCCGGTATAAACGCAGCAGGCTACACCATGTCGGTGCTCGGTAACAACATTGCCAACTCCACTACGGTGGGATTTAAAGGCGGCTACACCTCATTTGCCGATATCCTGAGCCAGAGCCTGGGAGGAGCAGGGGGAGGAGGCCAGATAGGCCGCGGAGTAAACCTTTCGGACGTCGGTACCCTCTTTACCCAGGGATCATTTGAGAACACCAGCAATGGTACGGACCTGGCTATAGAAGGAGCGGGTTTTTTCATGGTGGCCGATGATACCGGTACCTACTACACCCGCGCTGGCCAGTTTATCATGGATGATGAAGGATACCTGGTGAACCCCAGTGGTTTCAGACTGCAGGGATACTCGGCGGACGAGACGGGAGCACTGCTCACTACCATAGGGGACCTCAACGTGGCCCAGATATCTTCTGCGCCCCTGGCAACAACCAGCTTCAGAATAGTGGCCAATCTGGATGGCAGTGTTCAGCAGAATGAAGAAGGCTCCATCTATTCCACCACTATTACGGTCTATGATTCCATCGGCAGCGCCATACCTCTCACCCTTACCTTTACTAAAGAAGCAACACAAGGTACATGGAGTTGGTTGCCGAGCGTTCCCTCGGACATGGGTACTATTAACTCTGGTGGTGGCACCCTGCAATTTGATACAGACGGGAATCTCACCAGCCCTCCTGGAGACGAGACTATTGTTATTGATCCCGCAACAGGTGGTGCACAACTCACCGTTGACTGGAATATCCTTGATCCTACCACTGGTCTTCCGAGCACGGACATAACCGGTTATGCTTCCGCCAATGACACCTATGGCCTCTTCCAGGACGGCTACGCCCCGGGAACCGTGGAGAGTGTTGCCATAGAGCAGGACGGACAAATCGTAGGGCTCTTCACCAATGGTCAGACCCGTACCATAGGGCAGGTACTTGTTGCGGACTTTGTCAGCCCGTGGGGGTTGACCAAGATGGGAAAGAGCCTCTTTGCGGAGTCCATGAGCTCAGGCCAGCCTACCATAGGTGAAGCGGGTACGGGAGGCCGGGGAAGTATTGCCGCTAATGCACTGGAAATGTCAAATGTGGATATGGCCTCAGAATTTGTGAGGATGATCACCACCCAGCGTGCCTACCAGGCCAATGCACGGGTGATTTCTACCAGTGATGATTTGCTCGCGGAGCTGATGCAGATAAAGAGATAGTTTAGAAAGATAGCTTAAAGAGGGTTAGGGAATATGCAACGGATAATTCCCTTCCCTCTTTTCTTACCCAAAAACCTGAAGTAGTTTGTTAGGTTTTTGCGTAACTAGAATTATGTTTTAGATATATTTATGGTAGGAGCGGCTTTAAGCCGCGAATTTATCGCGCATGAATGCGCTCCTACCGAAATGTGAAGCTCCTCTCCTACCCCAGTTAAATATACTTCGTATTTTACGGGACAGGCAAGGTGGAGCTTCCCGGAGTTTAATTATTTTTTTCAGATACATGCATCTTGACCCTGCTTACAAAGCGGGGTCAAGATGCA
>CALJBY010000173.1 GCA_938024025.1 uncultured bacterium | reverse complement strand
GGGGCTTCCCGGAGTTTAATTATTTTTTTCAGATACATGCCTCTTGACCCTGCTTACAAAGCCTGGTTTGCGAGGCATTAAACCGGTCAAACATGTGTGGTTAGAAGATAGCAAGTCAGTTTTCATCCGGGATGCTGGAGCTCTGTGGATAAACAATTAGTTAATTAGCTATTTGGTAACATATCTATCCAAATCTGTCAAGAAATGATCTGCTGCCACCACTTGTAGATTCCTCTAGACCTCTTGCTTAAAGAGTGCTAAAAGAGCGGGAAGCAGTTCATCAGGACAAACTGAAACCACCGAGGACACAGAGGAAATATATATTTTAAAACTCTGTGTTCTCCCTGGTTTTTTCAGACCGTGAGGTATGTTCCTTATGATGAGTTACCCATGAAAGAAAAATGGGAGTTGGGTAAACGATATGAGGTAGCTGTGCTATCGAATAAAAACAAAGTGGAAGCAATAATAGCTTCCAGATAAAAATTTAATTTACCCTTAGTTAGATTATTCTCTGTGTTCTCTGCGGTTTGCTTTTAACAAAACTCATAGTTCGTAAAGGGGGAAATATGCAGCAAGAGGTGGTTATTGCAAGTGCCTGCCGAACAGCAATTGGCAAGTTTCTGGGCACACTTAAGGATACACCGGTTAAAGAACTTGGAGCGCTTGCGGGAGGAGAAGCAATTACACGGGCGGGTATTGCTCCTAACGATATCGATGAAATGATATGCGGCAATGTCATACAAGCCGGCCTGGGGGGAAATATTGCACGCCAAATCCAGGGGACCATTGGCATCCCCTGGCATGCACCAGCATTTACGGTAAACCAGCTCTGTGCCTCGTCAATGCGTGCCTTTGAAATCGGCTTTCACTCCATCATGCGCGGCAGTGCTGAGGTATGCCTCATAGTAGGTGTAGAAAATATGACCATGGCCCCCTACCTTTTGCTCAAGGGAAGACCCGGCTATCGAATGGGACCGGGAACACTTGAAGATGCCATGCTGCTCGACGCACTTATCTGCTCTGTTGAAAACTATCACATGGGGATGACTGCCGAAAACGTTGCTGCCAAGCACACCATCTCCAGGGCAGAACAGGATCGCCTGGCAGTACTCAGTCACGAGCGGGCTGTTGCGGCAATAAAGGGAGGAAAATTTAAGGACGAAATTGTCGCCGTAGCAGTGAAGCAGAGAAAACAGACTATTACTTTTGATACCGATGAGCATCCACGGGCAGGAACTACAGAGGAGTCCCTGTCCACACTTAAGCCTGTTTTTAAAGGTGACGGGACCGTAACCGCCGGTAATGCTTCGGGGATTAATGACGGCGCTGCTGCAGTGGTATTGATGTCATCGCGAAA
Source organism: uncultured bacterium (assembly GCA_938024025.1). GTDB lineage: Bacteria > Desulfobacterota > WTBG01 > WTBG01 > WTBG01 > CALJBY01. The sequence continues at coordinate 1,941 of CALJBY010000173.1, read as the reverse complement.
AGCGCAAGAGGCAGGAGTCACGCCACTTGCACGGGTGGTAACCGGGGTAAGTGCCGGTATTGACCCTTCCCACATGGGGCTTGGTCCTGCTGTAGCAATTCCCCGGGCACTCAAACAGGCACACCTCTCTTTTGATGACATAGGCTGCTGGGAGATTAACGAGGCCTTTGCCGCCCAGTTCATCGGCGTTCAAAGGATGCTGCACAAGGAACATGCCTTTTCCCTTGCAATGGAAAAGGTGAATAGAAACGGGTCGGGTATCTCCCTGGGGCATCCGGTGGGATGTTCCGGCTTGAGAATTATTGTTGCGCTTTTGTATGAAATGAAAAAAATGGGAGTAGAGTACGGATGTGCTTCGCTCTGTGCAGGAGGAGGTCCTGCAATGGCTACCATACTTTCCCGTACGTAACAGGCTATTTACCGGCAAAGAAATGTAGTTCAGGTAGATGGAGTATAATACTCTCTTTTTACGACAACCCCAACCTTGCCAGGGTAATCTTATCCAAGGTTCGCGTCAGTTCAATACCGCACACATAATCCCGTGCCCCGTGCTTAACCCACCTCACTATTCCTTCAGCACTAATGGTTTCGTTCCCCTGGGGAGGAAGGATCGATAAAAAAAGTTTGGAAGCCTCACCAATCATTTCCGAGGTATAAAACTCCAATCCCGCTCCATTAAGACTAATGTTAATGACAACACATTCTTTTCCCTTTCCTCTTCTCTCTTTTAAAAAATAGTGAGCTTTCAGGTGGGTGGGAAAACGTGTGGATTTTCTATTTTCATTTATTGTGTGTTCTTCCATGGATGATTCACTTCCCTCGTTTTACTACAAGAGGTGCGACAGCACAAAAAAGTAGGTTCGAAAGGGCAAAAAGACCTAAATCGTACTGCCACACCCCTATTCATTCTTTCACCGCATGTATGGAAAATCCGGTGGTCATGAAGGCGAATAATAACCACTTGACAACCCTGCATTCATATTTAAGCACATAATAAACCCCCATGCAATTGGAAGATTTCTGATTTATTGCTTCAAAATTTCTGATTTTGCTGATTGGGGGTGTGGAATGGAGGGAAAATCGGAGGAAGAGTCCTCTAAAAGGCGTTGGAAATATGACTAGTCATGGAGTGGTATCAACCCTTCCCGGATGGCGAATTTGGTAAGTTCTGCTGTGCTATTCATATTCAGCTTTTGCATGATTTGGTTGCGGTGTGTGTGGATAGTTTTTATGCTCAGATAGAGACGTTCAGCAATCTGCTTTACCGTGTTCCCTTCCACAATGAGTTGTAGTACTTCACGTTCCCTCATCGTCAGGATGGATGAAGATGAAGTCCCCGTATCAGGTGGGTGGTTTAGAGATTCTTCTATAACCACACCGGCAATATCGGGGCTAAGGTATTTTTTATTTGCAGCAACGCTGCGAATGGCATTTACCAATTCATCAGAAGAACAGTTCTTTGTCAGGTAACCCGAAGCTCCCGCACTGAGAATTCCTGTCACAAATTGCTTCTCAGCATGCATGGAAAGAGCGATGATTTTTGTCCCCGGATAGTGCCTCGTAATCTGTTGGGTGGCCTCAATTCCGTTTAAATCGGGCATAGCAACATCCATAATAACCACAGCGGGTTTTAACTCTTTTACTTTTGTTACTGCATCTCGTCCGTTCTCTGCCCAACCAACCACACGTATGTCGGGCTGCTCATCGAGCAATGACTGCAGACTGTCAAAAACGATTTTGTGATCATCCACAAGAAGAATCGTAATACCCATGGTAGAACACTCCTTTAGTTTTCACTGGTTTAAGGGTACCATCAGGGCAATTTCAGTGCCATGATGAGGTGTAGACTCAATAGTAATGTATCCACCGAGCAAGGTCAACCTTTCCCTGAGACTGAGCAGTCCAAATCCATACTTTTCTTTTCCTGACGGGTTCAGGGCC
>CALJBY010000172.1 GCA_938024025.1 uncultured bacterium | reverse complement strand
GTAGCTAAGGTGGTTAATTTTTAACGTGGGTAACTTCATCCTGAAGTTATCGTTTAGTCGGGTCACGCTGCAGAGGATGAAACATTCGTATTAACAATAAGCTCTCTATAGGTTAGCTGGTCGAGTTCCATGCCCCATTCCATGAGCTTACCCTGTGCCGTTACTGTCCCCCCTTCGTGCTTTGCCCACCGTGCCAGATAGTCTGCCTCCGAGGGGACAAAACGTTGATAATTATCCTCATATGCTCGAATGGTGTTTCCGCCTTTTTCAAGGGTTACATACCACGAGGCTGCATCCCTTTCTTCAAAATGGGTGAGAGGTGCAGCTATTTCAATGTCTAACCCCTGTAAGAGCTGGTAATGCTCTGACACTTCTTCCAAATTGGTTGTAATGAGGATATACTGCCCCTCATACATGCCTGGATTGAGCATATAGGTTTCTGCATCCACCCTGATAAGCTCCGCACATCCTATGAGAGCAGTTAAAGAGAAAAAACAGAGCATACAATAGTTTCTCATTGTTCTACACCTCCTGCAACAAACATGAACATATTTTTGAAAAAGATGCAACCTAACGGAGGTACAACTGTAGGGATATAGCTTTAATGAGGGAAAAAAGCTGGAGTACTGGAGTTGTGGAGCCTTCACATTTTGGATTGCTGAATTCGGATTTTGAATTTAAATCAGTTTTGCAATCCACATTCTGCAATACGAAATGAGTAGTTTTTGTCTTCTAACTTCTCTAGTTGTTCGTTTTTCTTCGTGCTCTTCGTGGTTTGAGCCTTTAATTTTAGGCATTCTAGGCATTTTAGCTCATTTTAGACAATCTTTTTACTTCGGACTTCCTTATGCATCCCACATCCCCAGTTCTCACATCCCACATCGCCTTGTGTTTTCTCGGGCACTATGGTTCTCAGCACTATTGAGTATTTATCCACACCTCAAACTGCCGGGCAAAGTCCTGCCAGTTATGTTCAAGCATATAATTATGTCCTCCCGGCTCAATCACTTTGTAGTCCTTGGCCTTCAATTCCTCCGCAAGCACTTTATTGAGATCAACGGGCAGATCCATGCCTATCTTACGGATATCGAATCCGAGCACATAGACGGGGGCAGTAATCTTTTCAGGTGTGAGTTCCATCTGCATGATTTCTTTGCCTACCCGGGCTGATTCTTTACCCAGCATCTTTACAACGAGATCGACGGTTTCTTCATCAACATTCCCCCTGTCAAAGAACAGAGCCTTTGCCATCTCCCTGTCCTGTATCGGCATAATTGCACCAGCCGTAATGTCTCTTTTCCCCTTTCCCGCAGTGGGCCCCGCTAGTTCAATACCTTTTTTCTCCATGAGAGACTTTGGTATCCCGGACTGGGAAACGATGAGCCCCGCCACCTGGTGCGATTCAGCATATTTGAGTATCAGGAGCCCTGACATTGAGTGGCCTACCACTATCACTTTTCCCCCAATCCTTTGCAACGCGCTTTCAATATCTTCCAGGTATTCTTTGACGCCCACCGCTTCCCAGTCACTTACAGGATTGGAAAGATGGTGGCCCCGGAAGTTGATTGCCCACGAGTCATAACCTCTCTCAGCAAAATAGGAAAGAAAGTTTTTCCACATCCAGGAACCGTGCCCTGAGCTGTGGACAAAAAGAAGTTTTTGGTTGCTGGTTTCCTGAGCTGGCAGATAGTGATCGAGCGCAACCGTTCCTGCCGTGACAATCTCTGTTGTGTAAGCCATAACCCTTCCCCCTAGTGAGATTAAAAAGAAAACGGTGAGTACCATAATGATCAGTAACCTGTTCATCGTACCCTCCATATTCATAAGACCTGCCTCAGAAATGCATGTACTGCTTTCAAGAAGACCTCTGGTGTCTCTTCATGGGGCAGGTGTCCGGCATTGGGTATCACGTGCAGTTGTGCATGGGGTATAACATCAGCACAATGCTTGCTTGCTTCCGGAGATACAATCCGATCATCGTCACCCGTAATAACTAACACCGGCACCTTTAGTTCACCCAACTGTTCCTCAAGAGGTAAAGGTTCATAAGCGAAGGCGTACTCCCAGAGTGCCCGGTCCCAGTTTTGTGCTTGCAAAGGTTTCCGATAACCTTCCATGAGTGCAGGTGTTAATTGAGAAGAATCATGCCATGCACGTTTGCGGGCGTACTCAAAAAAGTTTGTATAGTACGTCCTTAGCAGCACAGGTCCTAAACGCTGCATCTGAGGAGTTCGCATGAGCAGGCTTAACCACCCGGGTGGACCCCCGTCAAATATAGCAGGGGCAACCAGTATAAGTGCTTTGATTTTCTCCGGATGGTTTACTGCTGTGAGTGCTGCTGTAATGCCGCCTGCTGAACTACCGACTAATACCGCGTTATCGATGTTGAGCGAATCCATTAATGCGATGAGTTGTTCCATCTGGGATTTTTGGCCATAGGGACTGTCTCCCGACCACTCACCGGGCATAGGGCGTGAGGTATAGCCAAAGCCCGTTCTATCATAGGCAAACACGGTGTAGCTCTGAGAGAGTGATGTCATCACCCTGTGCCAGGTAAATGTGCTTGCCGCAAAACCGTGCAGGAGTATCAAGGTGTCCTTGCCGCTGCCCGCACGCTTGTAGTGCACCGTCACATTATTAATCGTTACAAAGCTGCTATCCGCATCAGCAAGGTTTTCCGGTACAACGGTATCTTCTAAAGGGGCGATGGGGATAAGGAAGGGTCCGATGAGGCAGCATATAAGAATGATCAGAAAGGGTACTGCTATAACACGGAGAAAGCGATTGACAACTGTTTTGTGCTTCATGTGACTCTGTAATTCTCCGGGGTTTTTAACTGAATTCCATTCCACCGCACACGTTTATGGCCTGTCCCGTCATGTAACTCGCATCTTCTGAAGCCAGAAAGGCTACGGCAGCAGCAATGTCATCCGGTGTTCCGATTCTCAGCAGCTTCAACTGCCTTTGTTCCATTGCGGTATCTCCCACCATCTTTACCATACTCCCCAGAGGGAGATCCATGTCCCTGTCTGCCTTGTGCCAGATAGGGGTGTCGATCAACCCCGGACAGATGGCGTTAACCGTTATTCCATGGGGTGCCAGTTGAATGGCAAGCCCCTGGGTGATACCTATTAAAGCGCGTTTGGAAGATGCATAGGCGAGACTTCCCGCGCGATTCGTCTTCCCCTCGGTAGAGGCAATACTGATTATTTTCCCCGCTATCTTTTTTTCAATCATATCCATGGCAATCCCCCGGGAAAGGAAGAAGGGACCTTTAACATTGACCGCATAGACTTTATCCCAGAGGTCAGCGTCTATTTCATCAAAGGACTTATTGGTATCCCCGATTCCCGCATTGTTCACCAGAATATCGATTTTACCGAAAGCCGCAAGTGCCCGCTTTGCGGTATTCTCTATTTCGCCTTCCTGAGCCACATCGCAGACAAGTGCTATGCCCTGTCGGCCCGTTTCTTTGATGTTCACCATAGTTTCATCCAGTCGTTCCTGGTCAATGTCACACGCGGCGATGTCAGCCCCCTCCCGGGCTAAACGAAGAGATATCCCCCTGCCAATACCACCTCCTGCTCCTGTTATAAGGGCACTCTTCCCCGCAAATCTCTTCAATTCATTTCCCATTGATCATCTCCTTTCGTGTACACCACAAGTGCAAATAATGTCTCATTGCCGGGTGCACTGCTGCGAGTAAGATTATCATGGCAGCTGCCAAAGACCGCTTGCGTATATCTTTCTATCTTTATCATGAACGAACAGAACGTACAAGAAAAACCAGGACAGGCAGCCCGTTTGTGATGAGGTGTGCCAGGACCGGTGTCAGCAGGGATCCACCCCAGAGGTAGCCCAAGCCAAAAAAAATGCCCATACAAAAAAGGAGCACCGCATTCTGCAAAGGGAAAAAGTGGTAAAGGGTAAAAATAAAAGATTGGACAGCAAGTGCCAGGATAACTCCGCACGTACTCACGAGTGGGGGAAAGAGCATACCCCTGAAGATAATTTCTTCACCACAAGCATTAAGGAGGGCAGCAGCGCTGCTGATTACGATGGCAGCCGTGGAACGATTACGGTTGAGCAGGTGCCCACCAGTAGAAGTGTAGGGCGTACCGAACAAGTAGTGGGAATAGCGATGGTAGATGAAAATAAAGGCTATCATTAAGGCAGCCAGGACCACGCCTTTTAAGACCGCCTGGAAAAGACCACCGGTGACCCATCCCAGTGATGCCGGACTCAGTTTAAGAATGCTCCATAGTAGAACCAGTGGAATAACAGTCTTTAAAAGGATTATCAAAAAGGTGAGCAGGGCCGGAAAGAGATCCCCCCACTTTCGTAGTGTGGGGGTGAGTGTTCGTTCCAGAAGCACAAGGGAAGTAACTCCTAAGATAATCACGAGTGTCCATGATAAGAGGTGAGGATTGCTGTGCAGACCATGCATTACAACCTTACTGCTTTCTACTCAGGTCACTACCGTTAGTAACAGTACTACCTGAACCATTCCACTTAGAGACTTTTTAAAAAATCTACACCCGTTTCGTAGGCTGTGTTCAGGATAGCCGGATGGTGTTTCACGACTCCTTTTCCATGTTTCTTCCCGCGTGCCCCGGTTACTACCAAGACATCAGTTGTGAGAATGTGGTGCAGTCGAAAGAGAATTACCATTTTTTCCACCACATCATCATAGGCAGTGGCATTGGGCCACATCCAGGAGCATACAATGAGCCCCTTTTTTCCCTCAGGCATCTTGCGGGTGAGAAAAGGGTTAGAAAAACAGTCCCAGCGGTCCATAAAAGTGGCCATAATACCGTTTTCCCGTGCTGTGTAAATGGGAAAACCTGCAATAAAACCGTCTGCCTCATAGAGCTTATCGTAAAAGGGAATCATATCATCTTTAAGGGCACAGATTGTCTTAACATCCCCTTTGCGGCATGCCCTGCATCCCGTGCACTGCTTGATGTTTAAGTCGGACAAATATATCTTCTCTACCGTTGCCCCATTTTCTTTGCAGGAACGCACGATCTCATCGAGTATAATGTCGGTGTTACCCCCCTTCCGGGCACTGGAATTGACCGCAAGTATCTTTTTCCCCGGGGGAACATCAGTGGTACTTCCAACCGACTGTGACCACCGTGTAATGGTTACCGGTTCTTTACCCGGTTCCATACTTTCTTGATCTCTTGAGGAAAGCATAGTTGTCTTCAGCTTCTGAGGATCCTTTACCTTCAGGATAAGCGGTTCATACCCACCGGGAAAGACTTCGGTAACAGACCGCCAGAAGAGGTCATCTGTCACTACGGTCAACCCTTCATAGGCCGCAAGCTTCTCGGTGTTGTAGATGAGCCTGTTTTTCCATCGATCTTTTATAACCGGCGGAAAAATTGCACAGAGCGCATCAATCTTTTCTTTCAATCCTTCTTGCCATTCAAACTTTTTCATTCGCTCTTCCCCGTTGTGCACATAATGTTTAGCAGATTACGTGATCAACAAAAATGATTCTGTATTCCACTACTCCAGCACTCCATTACTCCAATCCTCCACTCTGTACTTCCCATTCCCCAATACGAGCCGGACCCTGCCCCCTTTTATGTTAAGCGTAGAGGGGATAACCGAGACGGGTAGCAGGTTTCATCAGGGAAACAGCAGTCTCCGGTCTTAATCGGATGATCTTTTGAGCCATGAGTGGCTTGTCTTTCTTGATTTGTTCCATATGGGGGGTTAACGCCCGGACGATGCTCCCATAGAGTTTAAAGGGGTTTAAACTCCAGGGAAGCTTCTGGGTAATAATGCGATGGAGATAGTTAAGTTCGTCTTTGGTGAAGAGATTGAAAAAGACCGGATAACAGACAAAATTGCGGTAGTCATGGGTTTCCGGCCAGTTATGCTTCCACCACTCAAGGTAGTCCATGACCCCTTCTCTGTCCGGTTGTCCCATATGGAGCGCTTTAGATACGGCATGTGCTGCTTTGTGTCCGGAAAGGAGCGCACCGCTGTTTTC
>CALJBY010000171.1 GCA_938024025.1 uncultured bacterium | reverse complement strand
ATTCTATTGTTCATGGCTTCAAGCTTATTGGTTCTCACCCCCACTTCCGATCCTTTCTGAACGAGGGTCTCCAGGACCAGATCAAACTGGTCAAGCATGTTTAAGAGTGCCGTCTGATCATTTTTTTCCAGGGCCTCTTCCAGCACTGCAAGGGTTTTGAAAACGTCTGCCGCCCCCTGTATCCCCAGATCGGAGGCGGTCGTCTCTTCACCCATATCATTTACCACTGCAGCGAAGTCTGAAGAGTTCGAAAGGACATCGATTGCAGTTCCGGAACTGTTAATGGAAGCAGTAATATCCATCCCCAAGTCATTCAGGGCGTTTACGACATCCTGTAGTGAACCCGCCCTGCTGAGGTCAATGATCTCATTCTGCTGGCCGTTGACTACCCGTATGGTACCTAACGTGAGCCCCGATCCTCCATTTAAAGCATCGATACGAGCATAACCGCTTACTGCCGGATTGAGATCCGTGCCATAAATAGGGCCCGGCTTGTCACCTACAATACCCAGGTCGCGGGCAGTAGCATTATCTTCTATGACCAAATTCTGAATAGGAAAACCACTGTTGTCAATAATATTTATTCCATTCCCTTCGGCGTTAAGCTCGGCAGTTATATTGGGTACTGCACTGATGTTACTGATAACATCTTCTATAGTCTCCGTGGCATCAACGGCTACATCGACGGCAGGATTGCCCTCACGATCATAAATTCTAATAGTGCCTGTTGCTACCCCGTTACCGCCATTTAAGTCCGCGAGGAGGGTCGGGCCGGTTCCGGCCACGGCAAAGTCACGATCCAATCCCACGGTGCTTAAGAAATCATTTATACCGCTGGTCAGGCTCACGCTTGAACCAATTCCCAATGAAGTGGACTCAATGGTAAACTGTCCGCTGGTTGCATCAAACGCTACTGTTGCTGACCCACCGATCACACTTTGCATCTCGGTTACTAATTGGGGGACGGTATACGTCCCGGCCGAAATAGTAAGGGGACCACTAACGATTCCATCTATCGCTATGCTAAATTCATCATTCTCACCGGCAACAACGTCAAAAACAGCACCAGCCGGTATCTCCGTACTTCCCCCGATGAACGCGGTAGTAACTGTCCCTTCAAAAGCCGTGGTGTTGTCTGCATCTATGGTAAATTCATTTCCTTCCTCACCGGCCTCTTTGGCCTCAAAGGTTATCTCACCTGACGGGTCATAGGTTGCCCTGATGTGCTGGTTGAGGACATCATGGCCATTAACCGCGTCTGCTATGCCCATCCCCAACTCTTCCTGGGTAGGACTGTCATCAGTCGTATAGGTTATCGTTTCTGTGAGCCCGTTGTTTAGAACAAAGGTGACCTCATAATTACTCAGGCTTGCGGGATTAACAGCAATGGTATTGCTGTTTTTTGCCGTCAGCCCCATGCTGCTGGTGCTGCCGGCAGTTTCCGGGTCCATTGAGAGGACAGGGTTCAAATCTGTTATCAAAAATTCTGAACCGGCTACATTAATTTTACTGGTAATACCCTCCATAATTTCTATCAAAATGTCATCCGCATTACCGTTGTAAGTACCATCGCTGTTAAAGGGGGCAACATTGGTAAGTGAGCCACCAAAAATATACGTGTCACCCAGCTTGGTGTTAGCAAAGGCGATTAACTGCTCATAAAGATTACGAACTGCAACGGCCGCCTGTGCCCGCGTTTCGGGAGTTGCCGTCTCGGTTGACTGGGCAATGGCAATGGTCTTTGCTTCCGTTACCAGATTCTGCATATCAAGGAGCACCGAGTCACTCATACTCAACCACGAATTTCCATAGGTGATGTTTTCCCTGTACTGCCCCAGTTTATTCAGGTGTGTCTCATAATTTACCACCCTGCTCACCCCAATGGGATCGTCAGAGAGACGATTTATCCTTTTACCACTGGTAATGACCTCCTGGATTTCCTGCGTGCGTTCTGCTCCCTTCGCAAGATTTTTTACCAGGCTGTTATACACCATCATAGTAGAAATACGCATGTTTACCTCTTATGCTAAATTAAGCAACTCTTGTATCAGTTCGTCCACGACCGTTATCATCCGTGCTGCCGCCGTAAATGCAGCCTGATAACGCATCAAATTTACTGCTTCTTCATCCAGATTGACACCTGAAACTGACTCTTTGCGCGTGTTCAGCTGTTCAACCATCGTCTCCCGGTAGGTAAGGTTGCGTGATGCGTCCTGCACATCTACACCTACTTCACCCACCAGACCGCTGTAGTAGCTGCTAAAACTGGTGGTGTTATTGTTCATGGTGTTTCCATCTCTTAAGACCGCTATGGCGAGAGCGTTGACGTTGTCATCACCCGGTACACCTTCTGCTGCAGCGATTTTAGTAACATCCCCTGCAATGTCAGGGTTGACCGTCATATTTTTAGCGGCATCTCCCGTTGAGCTGACCGTAAAGACATCCTCGTCGGCCGGCCCGCCCAGAGCGCCATCAGTCAGGATTACTTCAATCCCCTCAAATTGAATAGTGCTCCCGCTGGTGTAACCAAAAGAACCGCCACCGATAACACTACCATCAACCCGTGCATCCATCACCTGTGTTCCATCGGTGACATTATAAATCTCGAAATTACCACCAACAAACCGTATTTCATAGTCATCGAGAGTTAAAACAGTATTGTCGTAGACATCCCCACCGGTGATTACAGCACCGCCCGTATTATCCTCGGAAAAACCCGTAGCGGCACTTAAGGGGAGAAAGAAATTATTTTCGGTGGAACCATCAAGCCCGTAACCGTAGTAGTGGAGCTTATTTGTTGCATTAATGATTCCCCCGGCCAGCCTGTCAACCTTGGCCAGGTAGTCAGGGATAATCGTATCCCGCATCTCTATCATTCCACTCAACTCACCCCTGGTGATGATGTCCGTAATGGGGGTGAGTGTACCACTCCCGTCATCCCAGCTCACATCATAGAAATTGTCATTAGCAGTATTGACTTCTACTCCCAGCTCCCACTTCATACGTGCCGATACGAGCGGATTCCCATTTTCCAGAAAAATACTCACCTGGCCCAGATCGTCTTCGAGGTAGTCATAACCAATCTTTTCCGCCAGCTCATCCATGAGGCCATCCCGCTGGTCTCTAAAATCATTGGCAATGTCATCGCTCACCTCAATCCGTGAAATCTTCTCATTGAGCTCAACGATCTGGTCAGTCAATGCATTAATTTCATCCACGGTTCCCTTAATGCTGTTATTAACATCTGTCTGGAGCGTGTGAAAATCATTGTACATCTTATTAAAGTCATGGGACATGGTCTCAGCGATGTTCACCAAAGCTGCACGTTCTGCCTGACCGGAGGGATTATCAGCCAGTGCCTGCCATGCATTCCAGTATTCGTCCATGACACCACTCAACCCATACTCTGAAGACTCGTTAAAGATCTCCTCAACACGCTGGAAGCTATAATTAAGGGCCTTCCAGTTACCCAGGAGCTGTGTTTCAAAGTTGAGCTGTACTCCAACAAAGTTATCATATTCCCTTTGAACGGTTACCGTGCGCACACCGGTGCCCATCTGTCCCGCTTCAGTAGTAACGGGAATGGCCGCCCCCAGGAGCACCTTTTGACGGCTGTAGCCAGGGGTATTCACGTTAGAAATATTATGACTCACCACTGAAATATTGGCCTGCTGGGTAAGCGTCGCCCATTTGGCCATATCCAGAATACCATATAAACCAGGCATGCTATATCTCCTTTGAAAGAAGGCTCCCAAACCGTGCCGGGTCTTTTATCCTGCCACCATCCACATAGGTCGGACTCGCAACAGATGAAGAATAGAGGAAATCTAAAGACCGTTTACAGTAGTGGAGCGCATCTTTGACAACCAGACCGTTATGCTGGTTGGCTTCTTGTATACTTTTGATGAGAGACGTAAGGGTCGATCGAGTAGCATCGAGGGTTGAACGATGTGGCTCTTCAAGCAGAGAAACTATTTTTGATACGGTCAGCTCTTCGGGAGGAACGCCGTAGTGTTGGGAGAGTTGCTTAACCAGAACTGATCGCGACTCTTCCAACATTTTAATCTTAAGTGTGCAGGTTTCTTTCTTTTTAGTATTTTCTAAAATCTCTTCTGTGGAGAGATCGATTAAAAACCCTTTCTCTTTGTGAAGAAGCGCGAGAAGGTGCTTGTGTACTACTATCTCCTGTGTAAGTAGCTCTCGTAATTCTGTTATCAATGCATCCACGTCATTCACCCGCCTTTCCGTAGAAAGGGGAGACAGCTCAACTGCACGTGTGCATAACAGGAGATAGTGTGGTTACCTTATATAAATGCGTCAACAAGAGATTCCCGTAACATCTTTTCTGCTACCTTATCCCCATTCACGCTGTAGTTTCCAGCTTCTATCTCCCTTTTGAAGTGTCCCACCTTGTCTGCTCTAATCTCAGGTGTCGCGTCAACAATTTCTCGAATCTTCTGGATATCTCTGGCCGTGTCGGAGAGCTTTACTTGTTCCGTTGCTGAAGCTCTTTCCTGCTCCTGCCGCTGCGATTGTTTTACGGCTTCCCCGTCCTGAGCATTTTTAACATAGGCCTCTAGATTCAGCAGGGATCGCTCACTATCAACTTTCATACCTGTACCTCCTATACAATTACTTACCTATCTAATCGGCAAGAGGTCAGAATAACTTTAGTCATTTTTATCAATTGATTATCATCGCGATCCTGAGATTATCTGTTTTTATTGGTTTAGTCCTTGACTCTTAAAAACATCCTTCTTTTTTAAGGGTTCTTCCGGCTGTTTTTGTTGATCACACGGGATACAGGTGGTTGGTTGATGATTCCAGAACCCCTGCCCGCTGTCAGCGCTCCAGGGGATTTACCCCCATAAACACTGAACATCCGGAGCAAACCAAAACTGCCTTTACCGCCCTGTTCGTTGTTATCGCTTATCTGTTGCACGAAGGTTTTTCTTTTAATCGAACTGCTTGAGTTGCCGTTCATTACATAACGCTCCTTTCTTATCACCATGGGATTAACCCAGAATTGCCAGCAGCCGTCTACTGCAAAGTCTGGGTTTACAGGCTGCTTGCATACCACCCCCCTTCACTCAGTTGGGTTACCTTTGTGGGATTGACAACCTCTCCGTTTTTCTTCACCTCATAGTGGAGATGGGCGCCTGTTGACTTTCCCGTGTTTCCTACCAGGGCAATGAGTTGATAGTGGCTGATCTCTTCACCCTCCTTGACCAGATTTTTTTCATTATGAGCATAGAGCGTGGTGAACCCATCACCATGGTCTATTTCAACTACATTACCATATCCTTTTTTCCATCCGCTAAAGACTACACGCCCCTTGCCCGCAGCAAAAATACCCGAACCGGCAGGGCTGGCTATATCAACTCCGTGATGGAATTTAGATTCACCGGTAAAGGGATCCTTCCTCCAGCCATACGGAGAAGAAATGGTACCTGAGACAGGAAGGGCAAAGGTCTGCCCGGATGTTGTAACGGGATTATTCCTGCGATAGCTCTTGAGGGCAATGTTTTGAGGTATGGCACTCCCTCTAACACCGGTTAGTTGCTCCATGAGAGCACCCCGTAACCCCAGGCCCTGGCGGGATGACATCTGTTTGGCAATCTCTTCATCCATCATCCCGGTAAAAATTTCTTCACCCATACCGCCGTCGATCAATCCTGATTTAGTGACTGTTTTCCTCATCTGCTTCATAACGAGATTAATTAAAAGTGATTCGAATTCTGCACAGGCAGCTTCCAACCTTTGTGCTTCCCGTGGAGACAAGCCCATTGTATCTCGTGCTGTCTGATCCCCGCTCTTTCGTGTGCCCTCGAGCAGGTGCCGGGAATATGTTGTAGGTACAAGGGAAGCTGCTGTAGTCATCTTATATAATCACCAGTTCTGCCTGTAAGGCTCCGGATGCCCGTATAACCTGGAAGATTGAAATCAAATCACGCGGGGAAACCCCTATCGCATTCAACCCTCTCACGACTTCACTTAAATTAACTCCTGCCGGTACCACTATCAGTTGTGCATCTTCTTCTTCTACCTCTATGTCAGTATCGGGCGTAACAACGGTCCTTCCTCTCTCAGAGAAGGGAAGCGGTTGTGACACATCCTTGTTCTCTTTAACCATAATACTCAAATTACCATGTGAAACAGCAATGGTCGAAATCCTCACATTCTCACCCATAAT
>CALJBY010000170.1 GCA_938024025.1 uncultured bacterium | reverse complement strand
GGTTTTCCCCTATCTTGTGTTATTAACTGCTCTCATCCAGAATAACACGGTGCCCTGTCGCAGGATCATGATTGGAGGTTTACTCCTCACCTATCCTGCGCTGGCGCTTCCTCCTTCATACGTTTTAAAACTCGTCAATTTCCCCCTTTTCAATACAATCCCTTTATCTGTTTTGAGTTCAGCAGGTTTTTTTGGCGGGATGCTTTTGATGGCCGGTATTTTCCTCTATACAGCTTTTACCAGAAAAAGAAATTGAACAGCTGACGAGAGGTCCGTCCAGGTGTATTAAAAAATGCGGTTGCCCGGTCAGCAAGACAATGGCCATCGCGCATGTTTAGTAGGGCGGCACTTTACCCGAAAAGGGATTTTATGCTTTCCAGGGATCTGTACTGCAGCACCCGGGTGCTATAAAGATACAAAACTGCCAGGAGTGCAGAGGTGAGCATATAACTGCACACCAGTGCGGTAACGATATTCTCAGGTTTGTAGTGCCGGTGCTGCGCTACTTTTTGAGCACAGAGCTCCATTCCTCTTACCACAAGGGGAAGCACTGCCGGAAAGACGATGAAGAGAAGACGGGGATTGTGAACAAACGTGAGGTAACACCCAAAGGTGCTCATGAAATAGGTGAGATAGAACACCCTGTGCTGCTTTTCCCCGTACATGCCCCACACGGCTAAGGGTATACCCCAGTGGAAGCAAAACGTCAGTGCATTCATCACATAGAAAAACCCCCGGTGACGTAAGTATCCATAGGTCAGGAAATCCTCACTACCCAACCCCAGATAGAAATACATACTCCCCACCAGCATAACGGTCAGAGACACCACTGAAACTATTTTCAGGTACTGTTTTTGAAAACCGGCATACAGTATAAAAAAGATGAGGAGCGAGACGAGACTGGGCTTGGTCAGAATGGCCAAGGAGAGTGTGAGGGCAAGGATAAGGTATGGTAACCGTTTGTCAGGGGAGATGCGGATGATCAGCAGACAATTGAGGACAGCGAAAAAAAAGGCTGCCATGTCTACCATGATGGGAAGTCCCCAGACGATCAGGGGCAGGGAGGTGGTGAACAAGAGTGCTGTGTAGTATGCTAATCTTTCATTGAGAAGGGTTTCCGCACATCGGTAACACAGATACACGGAGAGTAACCACAGGAGCATGTTAACAACAAGAAAGGTGTACGCTACAGGCATAAACCGGGCGAGAAGAGCTGCCAGGAAGGGCAGCACCGGGCTGAACAGCCGGTACTTTAAGAGGGAAAGAGAAGCAGGGGGGATATCTTCTCCTAAAAAAAAGCGGACCCCCAGCAGATAGCCTTCACTATCTTCTGCATGCGTGACCGACCACCCTTCCATAGTGAGGTTGTTCAAGAGAAGAGCTGCTATGGACATCTGCAAGAGGGATACCGCAAGGAGGATAATCATACGGTTTATTTTTGTACCTTTTCTCATGGCCCTCTTTAGTCCTGAAACCGGCGCTGATCCATAGCGTGTAGCCTGCCAACTACCAACTGATGCCGTCCGCTAGCTCATACCGTGATGCGTTCATAAACGCGCTGTATGACAAAGTATCATCTTGCAGGCCACTTAGTCAACAGGTTTAACTGCTTCCCGTGGGCTGAAAGAACAGTTTCTCCTACCACACCCGTAGGGCAATTCTTTTATCCATTGTAAAGGCTTGATCTCTATGGTATAAATAAAACATTGATGGATGCACGGGGTTACCCGCTTGGAATAACAGTGATGACAGGAAAAAATATGTCTGCTACTCCCGAAAGTACTCGTGGTATGTTTTCTGTTGTTGTACCGCTCTATAACGAAGAAGAGAGCCTTGAGGAACTGCACCGGAGACTGACCCTTTCACTGGAACCGCTCTCCGACAGCTTTGAGCTCATTTTTGTTGATGACGGCAGTACCGATAATTCATTCGCTGTGTTAAGAGACCTTCATAAGAAGGACAATCGGGTGAAGGCCATACGCTTCCGCAAAAACTTCGGTAAATCGTCTGCACTTGCGGCCGGATTTAAGGAAGCGAAAGGTGAATGCATTATTACCCTTGATGCAGATCTGCAGGATGTACCAGAAGAAATACCTGCCTTGATAAAAAAGCTCGAAGAAGGATATGATCTCGTCTCCGGGTGGAAATTCAAACGAAAAGATCCCCTCGTCAGAAAACTTGCCTCCCGCATATTTAACAGTATTACCTCCTTTTACACCGGAGTAAAGATTCATGATTTTAACTGTGGCCTTAAGTGCTATAGGAGAGAAGTGATTGATGAACTTGAATTGTATGGTGAACTCCACCGCTATATCCCTGCGATCGCTAACTGGAAGGGATTTAAAGTAGCAGAAGTTGCGGTTGATCACCACCACAGGAAGCATGGTACATCCAAGTTTGGTTCTGAACGCTATTTGCGGGGTTTGTTTGATCTCCTTACGGTTATTATGCTCACTAAATACCCGGAAAAACCCCTTCACTTTTTCGGGCTGCTCGGTACCCTGTTATCCTTCGCCGGGATGGCGATCAATCTTTACCTGCTGATCCTCCGCATTTCGGGGAAATGGATAAGCAATCGCCCTTTACTGTTGCTCGGCATTCTCCTCTTAATCCTCGGGGTACAATTCATATTTTTTGGATTAATGGGAGAGCTGATTGTCTTTTCCTCTCAAAAAGAAACAACCTATACGGTCAAAGAACGATTGGATACAGACCAAACAGCTCACCAGTAGCAGGATCCTTCCGTGGAAGCAATCAAGCACATAACCGTTTCTGTCATTATTCCTACGTACAATAGAAAGGAGGAGTTAGAAAAACTTCTGTGCTCCCTTAACAAACAGACCCTTTCACCTTCCTCCTATGAAATTATTGTGATAGATGACGGGTCCGATGACGGTACTAGGGAGTGGCTTCTGGAACAAAAGGAGCAGTGTGCTGTTTCCCTCTCCTGCTATACCCAGGTGCGCGGCGGTCCCGGTACCGCAAGAAATACCGGGATGGAGAAGGCAGTGGGTGATATTTTTGCTTTTACTGATACTGATTGTATTGTACAACCAGAATGGCTTGAACACCTGATCGAACCGTTCAGTGCAGAACAGGTAGGGGCTGTAGGAGGAAGCGAAATCATCAATGACCACGATCCTCTCCTCATGCGCTGCTTCCATTACCTGATGACAGCTCCCCTCGCAACGGGTGGCTTGAGGGGAAAGAAGGGGAAGCGATTGGCACACTTCTATCCACGAACCTTTAATATGGCCATCTCCAGAAAAGCCTATCAGGTAACGGGAGGATTTAAAAAAATGTTTCACGCGGAAGATATTGAGCTCAGCTATCGCATTAAACAGGCGGGCTTTGCTCTTACCTATCAAGATTCTGCACAAGTGTACCATAGAAGAAGAAGTACGGTAACTCAGTTTGTGCAGCAGCTGTTCCATATGGGTAAAGCCCGGGTTACCCTTGCACGCCTTCACCCCTCGAGCCTGGAGCCGTTGCACATCTTACCAGCACTGGCACTCGCCCTCTCATTGCTTTTGGCCTTTTTAGCCGCGTGTTGGCATCCTGCGCTTTCTCTGTTTCTCGCCTACCTGGTGCTTGGACTGCTCTTTCTGGTCATACTCGGTATCATGAGTACCATGAAACTCCGTTCGCTTAAGGCCTTTTTCCTCATCCCCCTTCTTTTCATCCTCCAGCAAAGTGCCTATGGATTGGGATTTTTTACCTCCTTGCTGCGTCGTACGTAATACTATACAGAATTAAGAAGTCAGAAGACAGAAGTCAGCATAAAAAGATTTGTGCACTAATGTCACTGCGAGGGCCTGAAACGAGCGAAGCAATCTATTGGAAAGTTTGTGGATTTCACAGGCTACTGAGATGAGAGTGCCGCGCCCTTTGGGCTCGCGCCCTGAAGGATGATGTAGTCATCCTGAGGAAGTGCCCTTGGGGTGCAATAACCGGGGATGGAATTGTGACTTTCGTATACTTGTCTTTATGTCTTTAATTTAGGCATGCTAGGCAATTTAGTTCATTGTAGGGATTTGATTCTGAAAAGATTCTCAAGAATTAAACCTTTTTACCGATAAGTTTTATACTATGGATGATACGGTGATTAAAGAAAGATTTAAACGCTTTCAGGAAGAAGTCAACATATACAATAATATTGGCAAAGCTCTCACCTCGAGCCTTGATAGCAGGGAAATTCTGCAAAAAATCATGGACACCATTGCTGATTACTTTCGCCCCAGTAACTGGTCCCTCCTCCTGCTTGATGAAAGCACCAATGAGCTCTATTTCGAAATCGTTGTCGGGAAGGTTTCCAACAGGATAAAAAATATGAGGATCAAACTGGGCGAGGGTATTGCCGGTTGGGTCGGTCTTCATGGACAGCCTCTTCTGGTATCAGATGTCAATACAGATCCACGCTTTTCGCAAAAGATAGATAGAATAAGCAATTTTGACACAGAATCCATCATTGCCGTACCAATGAAAATCCAAAAAAAGGTATTGGGAGTGATTGAAATCATCAGTACCAATGAGCCGATTACCTTAAGCAAAAACGATCTGGAAATTCTCGCAACCGTCGCTGATTACGCGGCGATTGCCTTGGAAAATTCCCGTAACTATAGACGTATACAGGAGCTTACCATTACCGATGATGTTACCGGATTGTACAATTCCCGTCATCTTCATCAGATTATTAAAAACGAAATAGATAGATATGAACGGTATCACTCCCCATTCTCCATTATATTTTTTGATCTGGATTTCTTTAAACGGATTAACGACTCCTACGGACATCTGGTTGGCAGTACAACGCTCTCGAAAGTTGGCGAAGTCATAGCAAGGACCATACGGAAGGTTGATCTCGCAGCCCGTTATGGAGGTGATGAATTCGTCATTGTTCTCCCCGAGACCAACAAACAGCAGGGGCACCGGGCTGCTGAACGATTGAGGAATGCCATCAACTCAGAAGTCTTTTTCGTTGAGGAGGGATTCAATATCAAGGTTACCGCGAGTTTTGGCGTTGCTACATTCGGCGAGGATGCTGGCAGTAAAGATGACCTCTTACGAGCTGTTGACGAAGCAATGTACCGTGTTAAAGAAACGTCCAAGGACGCCATTGCCCTTGCCGGTGCTGCGGCCGTTTAATTGACCGTTTAAAGACCACAGCCGGTCTGTTCCCCGGACGGTGTGTTGAACCACCCATACAATGCTTATCACCTCACTTCAAAGTCGACATACTCACCCCGATACACTTCGACAGTAACGGAGAGATCCTTCACCACTGCATGAGGGGGGCCGTTCTGACACCAGTCAATCATGGGCTTAACGTTCTCTTCTTCTCCTTCAAGCACTGCTTCAACTCTTCCGTCATGAAGATTTTTTACCCATCCGGTGAGCTGGTGCCTTTGAGCTTCTTCCTGCGTAGAGGTTCGAAAAAAAACACCCTGGACCCTACCGGTAATTAAGAGGTGAACCCTTACTTTTGCCATGGGATACTCCGACTTATAGATTTTGGATTTCGGAATGCTGATTGCGGAGTTAAAAAATCATGAAGGAAATTGGAGTGGTGGAGTGGTGGAGTGGTGGAGTATTGAGACTTCACATTTGGGATTCGCACATCGTCGGTTTCTAATTTCGGAGAGGGAGATGTTTTGAACATATGCTATTTGAATTTGTGGTTTGTTTAGGCCCGCCCTGGCGCTGATTTAAGAATTGCATTACTGCCTTTCTTGCAGGCTCAAACTAAATATACGGTACTTATAATGTGGCCGGTCTGGGCCAGGGATTTCGTGCTTGGTACTTAGGATTTCTTAATCATGTATCTTGCATCCGGTTTTTCTTCTTGCGCTTCGTGGTTTCCTTTTTCCGCTCTAAAGAACCTATGGATTTTCTCTGCTGTCTTCTGCTTTACAAAAGGAACCTGACAGAGCTCATTTACAGAAGCCTTTGTAACGTTCTCAACGCTTCCAAAATGGGTTAAGAGTCTGTTGCGCATTTTTTCCCCCACACCGGGGATGTCTTCCAGCGATGAATGAAGATTTTCCTTGTGGCGCAGCTTCTTATGGTAGCGCAAGGCGAACCGGTGGGACTCATCACGGATTCTCTCCAGGAGAAGAAGAGCAGCTGATCGGAATGGTAAAATCACCGGGTTCTTCCTGTTGGGAATAAATATCTGTTCAGGTGTTTTGTGCGTTTCCCTGGCCCCTGCTTCCCCTTTTCTCTTTCCTTTAGCCAAAGCAATAACGTCAAACAGCGTGAGGTCTAACTCGTCGACAACTTTACGGGCGGCATTGAGCTGTCCCTTTCCACCATCCACTACAAGTAAATCGGGCAACGGGGCAATTTCTTCACCTCGAGTAAGTCGTCTTGTAAGAACTTCATAGAGCATTCCACAGTCATCTGCCCCCGCACTACACTTAATCCTGAAGCGACGATAGTTATTCTTTACTGGTTCCCCATCTTTAAACTGAACCATTGATCCCACGGCGAGCTGGCCTCCCCAATTAGAGATATCATAACACTCAATGGTTACCGGTGTCTGTTTCAAGTGAAGGAGCTCCTTTAGTTCGGCTGCACAGGCAGCAACATCTTCCCTTTTATGCTGGTGTGCTGTAAAGACACTCTCAGCATTGAGCCGTGCCAGTTCAATTAATTGTACCTTTTTCCCCTTCCGGGGAGTGATAAGCTCAACCCTCCCACCTTTCCTGTCCCTCAGGACATCCTGTATCACCCCTTGATCTTCCAGGGAACAGGGGATAAGGATTTCCTGAGGAATCAGTCTGCCTTCAGCGTAAAACTGATTGACCAATGAGGAGATAATTTCCTCATTAGGAAGTGGTGCGTTTACCAGGGTGAAATCCTTACTGCCTATCAATTGTCCATTTCTTATGAATAAAATTACCAGGGTTACGCCCTGTTCATCACGATGCAGCGCAATGACATCCCGATCGGTAAAATCAAGGGTAACCGTTTTTTGTTGCTCCAGGGTTTTTTTTAAGGAGGTAATCCGATCACGTATTTTAGCTGCTGTTTCAAAGTTGAGCTTATCCGATTCCTTTTCCATTGTTTCCTGGAGCACGGTTATCAGCTTCTTGTTTTGCCCTTTAAGGAAAAGCTCCACTTCCCGCACGACACTGTGATAGTGCTTCTCATCAATCAGTTTGAAACAGGGAGCCGGACACTGACCCATTTGATAGTTAAGGCATGGTCGCTGGCGGAACTGAAATGTCTTACTCTGACACTTTCTCAGCAAAAAATGCTGATGAATGATCTTCAGCGTTTCTCGAACTGCCTGGGCTGAGGTAAAAGGACCAAAATAGAGAGAAGTATCTTTTTTAACCCTTC
>CALJBY010000169.1 GCA_938024025.1 uncultured bacterium | reverse complement strand
TCATGCTTCTTATCTCCGTGCTTCTCTGGGGTACTTCAAGCACCGGTGCGCTTAGGTGGTTGCAAATTGGTCCTTTTTCTTTTCAGCCCTCTGAGTTTGCTAAAATCAGTCTGGTTATCTTCCTGTCTTACTCGCTCTCTGGCACTACTCCCTCTGCCCCAAGCCAGTTTCAAGGGCTTATCATGCCTACCCTCTTTACCCTGCTCACCTTCCTGCTTATCTTTTTTGAACCGGACCTGGGCACTGCTTCTCTTTTCCTGCTCATTTTTATATCGTTTCTTTTCCTGGTGCGCCTTGATCGTAAGTCCATTGTCATATTTATAACCACCGGCATTATTCTCCTCCCCTGTTCGTGGCTTTTTTTAGAAGACTACCAGAAGAGCAGGGTTTTTGCCTTTTTAAGTCCGGGGAAGGATTCCTTAAGAGCAGGCTATCAAGCTGTCCAGTCAAAAATTGCTATTGGTTCGGGTATGGTGTTCGGAAAGGGGTTTTTAAATGGTACCCAGAGCCAGCTCCGCTTCTTACCTGAGCAGCATACGGATTTTGTCTTCTCGGTATGGGCAGAAGAATGGGGTTTTGCAGGTGTTCTCCTGGTTCTCCTGCTTTTCTTTGTGGTAATTTCTAAGAGTTTAAAGATTGCATCTCTTTCAAAAGACCGTCTTGGTTCTTTTATTGCTATCGGCATTGTTCTGATCTTGTTCTGGCAGATAGGTATAAATGTTGGTATGGTGAGCGGTATGCTGCCCATTGTCGGTATAACCCTGCCTCTTGTTAGTTACGGGGGATCTTCTCTTATATCCACGTGGATAGGTATAGGTTTGCTGTTGAATATCAAGATGCGAAGGCTGGTGTTCTGAATAAAAGGAATCACTCTGTTTTTTGCTTGAAAAATTGACGGTATTCCTATAAACACTTGTTTAGCGTTTGGGACGTGTGGAGATAGTATGGTGGAACATTTCTGGGAAAAAACACTTAATCTGTTGTCTGAGAAGGTTGAAAACCAGGCCTTTGATGCATGGATCAAACCGCTTGAGTTTGTTGATCTGGAGAAGAGCACGCTTTGTGTTGAGGTGCCGGACCAGTTTTTTAAAGAATGGTTGGAAACACACTACGCCGTGCTTATAAAAGAGGCTGCCCGTGAACTTACCAAAAAGGATATACAGCTGCAGATCACCATACGGAACAAATCTGCACCAGAAAACAATCGCAACCATCAAAACAGTCGCAATAATCATGTTTCCCCTTCTCCTCCCCGGGCCTTCTCCTCCTTCAACATAAGCGACAGATATACCTTTGACAGCTTTGTTGTAGGAACCGGTAATCAGTTTGCACATGCCGCTTGCTTTGCCGTTGCCAATAATCCGGCACTCAACTATAATCCCCTCTTCCTGTTTGGGGGTGTCGGATTGGGGAAGACACACCTTTTAAATGCCATAGGATACCATGTCCTGAAAAACAATATTTGCTCCCGTATCGTCTATCTCTCTGCAGAACAGTTCACCAATGAACTGATAAATTCCATACGATATGAAAAGATGTCTTCTTTTAGAGAGCGCTTTAGAACCCTTGAGGTTCTGCTCCTTGATGATATTCAATTTATTGCAGGAAAGGAAAGAACTCAGGAAGAGTTTTTTCACACCTTTAATTCTCTGTATGAATCACATCAGCAGATTGTTTTAACCAGCGATACTCCACCAAAGGACATGCACTTTTTGGAAGAACGCTTGCGTTCGCGGTTTGAATGGGGTCTTATCGCCGACATCCAACCACCCGATATAGAAACCAGGGTTGCTATTCTTAAGCAAAAGATGAAATCTGATAATATCGTTCTTCCCAATGATGTTGCTTTCTTCCTGGCTTCCAACGCTAAGTCCAACATAAGAGAATTGGAAGGTATGCTGACACGGGTGGTCGCTTTTGCCTCTCTCAATAATTGTGAGATTACTATCGATCTTGCCAAAGATATCCTTAAGGATCTCATGAAAACGAAAGAAAAGGAAGTACATATAGGTGCGATCCAAAAGGAGGTTTCTAATTATTTCAACATAAAACTTTCTGATCTCAAATCCAACAGGAAACAGAAAAGCATTGTTCTGCCAAGACAGGTTTGTATGTATCTTGCGCGTAAACTTACAAAAATGTCTTTTCCTGAAATCGGAGCACACTTTGGTGGGAAAGATCACAGCACCATCATTTACGCGGTTAACAAAATTGAAAAGGCCCTGCATTTTGATAAACAGGTAAAGACTGCAGTTACTAGCCTAACAAATAAGCTCAGCAAATATAGCACATAACCGGTTGTGCTGCTGTGCCCTGCCTGCTGCTCATTCCCTCACATGCGGTAGTTCACGGCAAACAACGTGTTGGCGTGAGTGCCGCACACAACAATGTTATCGCTAAGAAGCATAATGGTAAGAAAGCAAGAGGAGTGACTTATGGAATTTCATAGTGAAAGAGACGTGCTGCTTACAAGTCTAAAAAAAATTCAGGGGATTGTTGAGAAAAACCCGGTTATTCCCATAGCATCAAATTTATTGCTTCAGGCAAAAAAGGGAGAGATCGTATTAAGTGCAACAAACTTTGAAGTTGGTATAATCGTTAAGAGCAGTGTTTCCGTTAGCGCTGAAGGAGAAATTATCGTAGATGCGCAGAAATTTTTTGAAATCATCCGGGAAATGCCAGATGGTGCAGTATCTGTAGTAAAAAAAGATTCCGGTTGGATAGCCATTAGTCATGGCAACAGCATCCTCTTCAACCTGGCAGTGCTGTCAGAGGAGCACTATCCACCCATAGTGACAGATACCAAGGTAGAGTGTGTAGAGATTGAGGCAAAGCACGTAGCTGAATTGATACAAAGAACTGTTTACGCATGTTCTGATGATAGAACCAGAGATGCATTGCGTGGTATCTTGATAGAAAAACATGACGCCCTTGTGAGAATGGTTGCAACAGATGGTCATCGTTTAGCTTGTGCAGAGAGAACAGTAGTAAAAGGTGAAAACAGTGAGATTCCCGCTGGAGTAATCATTCCCAAAAAGGGTGCAAAAGAAATAAGGAGACTGGCACAAGAGCTTGATGAAAAAGAAGGGCTAGAAGTGGGGTTTGGAGAAAAAAATATAACGATTAAAAAGGGAGAAGAAACACTAATCGTGCGGCTTATTGAAGGGGAATTTCCTGACTATAAACGGGTGATACCCGAAGGCGCTACTAAGAAAATCATTTTAAAAACAAAGGACATAATAGAGTCCTTGAAGAGAGTAACCCTTGTTGCCGAAGAAGAAACCCGGGCAGTTAAGTTTTTTGTCCATGACGGCTTGTTAGTCATTTCATCGAAAAGAATTGGTACTGGTGATGCGCGAGAGGAACGACCGGTGGAGTATAGGGGGGAAGATATCGAATTCGGTTTGAACAGCAGGTATCTCTTGGATGTATTAACCGCATTTGATGGAGAGGAAATTTCTTTGGGAGTGCAAGATAATAAAACGCCGGTTTTAATTAAAGAAAAAGACAGTGAGGCTACGCTTGCTGTCATAATGCCAATGATATTATAGCAAGAAGGAACAATGAAGGAGATTCTCATTTTCGCAGGCTATTTAGGGTTGTTTTTATGTGCTTTTTGGATGATTGTCGCCTTTTTAGAGCGCAGGCTTACCATCGTCAGAAGAAACAGAGAGGTGAGCAGTGAAGAAGACAAAGGGGATGAAATACCCGTCCCCGTCATCATGGCGGGAATAAAAGCCTATGAGAGCTGTTTTGTTGCAGAAAAAAAGAAAATCAAAAGGATGATTTACCAACCAAAAAAAGAAACGGTTTCTTTGTGGAAAATAAGGGGAAGGGTAAAGTAAATAGAAAGCTGAGAGAGAGGATGATAAAAAAATTTAGAGTTCGGGTAGATGGAAAAGAGTATTACGTGGAAGTAGAAGGGGTGGAAGAGGAGAAAACCACTGAAAAAATAACTGTAAACGAGAGCATCCCGGAAAAGGGGGCGGGCGTTAGGGACAAAGAAGCGCAGGTGAGCAGTGCATCCCTCGCGACAACCGGCAAGTGTATAAGAGCACCCATGCCGGGAGCAGTGGTTAAGATTAACTGCAGGCAGGGGGAAATGGTGAGAAAAGGAGACGTGCTCATCATTTTAGAGGCCATGAAAATGGAAAATGAAATCCACTCGCCAATTGATGGTTTTATCAAAGAGATATGCGTTAAGGAAGGCATGACTGTTTCATCAGAAGAAGTGATGGCGATTTTTGAGTAGAGACGCTTGCTTTTCACGGCGCTTTGTATACAGGTGGACCGTGATGTGATCTGCTGTGGTTATACCCTGTGGAAATGTGCAGGAATGGAGCTACCACAGCAGATGTTGTATTTTTTTCCCGTTAGGGGGTAGCCGGCGAGAGAGGGTAACAACACTCATTGCCGTGGGCTTCCTTACTCGATCCGTCCTCCCCTTTTGAGCAGCAGAGGTGCTTTGGTGATTACCACATCCTCTGGTTGTGAGTTAAGAGTGAACCATGAGCAGTGAAAGAAGAAAGCGGCTGTGGTCTCAGTTAGATAACAAAAAGGTGGATGCTCTCCTGATCACATCCGGTGAAACCATTCGTTATATAACGGGCTTTACGGGAAGTGAATCGGTTTTTTTAGTAAGCAGGAGAGGGGGATGCCTCATCGTTGACTCACGCTATACAAGCCAGGCACACGTAGAGTGTAAGAATATTTCCATCAAGGAGTCGCGGAATAAATTTAAAGGGTTTGTAGCGGCCGCAGCACAAAGAGGGTTTAAAAAGATAGGATTTGACCCGCAGCAGCTTACGGTTTCACACTACAGGGAGTTGAAGAAAGAAGGGAGTTTTGCCCTGGTGGAACTCTCAGAAGATATAGAAGCCATTCGCGCAGTAAAAGACGCAGGGGAATTGAAGTTACTTAAAAAAGCTGCGGACATTTCATCGAACAGTTTTTTGGATGTACTGGATGAAATAAGGCCAGGTGACCGGGAGGAAGCTATTGCACGGTCTCTAGAATATACGATTAAAAAAAATGGAGCGGAGACCACACCCTTTCCTCTCATTGTGGCTTCTGGGAAGAGGGGAGCCCTGCCCCATGGTTTAGCCACCGGCAAAAAGGTGAGAAGGGGAGAATTTGTAACGGTAGATTTTGGAGCAGTCTATAGGGGGTATTGCTCAGATGAGACCTGTACCGTGGTCATAGGAAAACCAGCACAAAAACAAAAAATGGTGTACCAGGCAGTCAAAGAAGCCCACGATAAAGCAATGAATGCAGTACGACCGGGGATACAGGCACACACGATAGATGTGGTTGCACGAGGTGTGCTGGAGCAGGCAGGGCTGGGACACTACTTCGGACACGGGACGGGGCACGGGGTAGGTCTCGCTGTCCACGAGGCACCCCGTATTGCACCCGATCAGGAGGCCATCATCGAGAAAGATATGGTTTTTACTATAGAACCTGGCGTGTATATTCCGGGATGGGGTGGCGTAAGAATTGAAGATACGGTCAGGGTAACCAGAGGTGGGTGCGAACCAGTAAGTTCAGTGTCAAAAGAGTTATATTGTATTTAAAGGGTAGGGGCATAAGTTTCATGAAAAAAGGAGAATATATACGAAACGGGGGAAGAATCTAACCACAGAGGACACAGAGGATACATGTTCATTAAAAAAACTCTGTGCACTCGCCCTCTTCCGTAAATCGAAAATGATTTCC
Organism: uncultured bacterium; assembly: GCA_938024025.1. Lineage (GTDB taxonomy): Bacteria > Desulfobacterota > WTBG01 > WTBG01 > WTBG01 > CALJBY01. The sequence continues at coordinate 4,284 of CALJBY010000169.1, read as the reverse complement.
ACTGCCATATAATGTACGGTGGAAAAAGATATATATTAACTACCTAGAGAAGGAGAAGTACGGAAACAAAGAATAGATTGAGACAGCTACAAATCTGGCCGCATAGGATGTATAAATATAAGGAGCACATTCAATTGGGGAGCTCTAGAGGAAGTGTTAATTAATAGGTTAGAGAACACAGAGGGGGAGAGAAAAATCTATTGGTTCATTTATTGGTACTCTTTTCTCTGGCTCCCCTGTTAGATAAGATGCTTTTTGGCATAGATACTTCAGAGAGTTCAACATTCTGAAAAAGCATATATGCTCTGTAGTAACTATCTAACAGGGTGAATCTGTGGTTCAGTTTTGAAAATAGGTTTAGGAAGACAAGGAGAAAAAGATGTATGAAACGTCAGATATTAGAAAAGGTTTAAAAATAGAGCTTGAGGGAGAAGTGTATACGGTCGTTGAGTTCCTTCATGTGAAGCCGGGAAAAGGGGGAGCATTCATAAGGACTAAACTCAAAAGCTTAACAAAAGGATCTGTGGTAGAAAAGACGTTCAGATCGGGAGAAAAGCTGGGAAGGCCCGACCTTGAAGAGAAAAAGATGCAATTCCTCTATAGCTCCGACGATCAGTATTGCTTCATGGATGCAGAGACCTATGAGCAAACTTTTTTAACCGAGGAACAGCTGGGCAGCAGCAGGGACTATCTTAAAGAGAACACCACCATTGCAGTCCTCATGCACAATAATAAGCCTATAGCGGTTGAACTTCCCACCTTTGTAGCACTTGCCATTAACAAAACGGAGCCGGGAGAAAAGGGGGATACGGTAAGCGGAGGTACTAAGGCCGCCACCCTTGAGACGGGCGCGGTTATTCAGGTACCGCTCTTTTTAAATGAGGGAGATGTGGTGAAGGTCGACACGCGTACGGGAACATATGTAGAGAGAGCATAGGCAGGCAGTTATCCTTTTGGAGTAAAACTCTCCCCCGTCAAACTGCTTCGCGCGGCCGATTGGGGTAACTGTTTGGTGTATCGGTCAATAAGCGGAGTGACCGCATTCATCAAAAGAATTGAGTAGCACACCCCTTCAGGAAACCCACCAAAAACGCGAATTACTATGGTAAGCACACCGGCGCCCGACCCGAAGATGATTCTTCCCAGCTTGGTAACCGGACTTGTCACCACATCGGTAGCCATAAAGAAGGCCCCAAACAACAGCCCACCGGCAAAAACGTGAAAGAGGGGATCTTGTCCCAGTAGAAGGGAAAGCAGAAAGGCCGTACCGATGTACGAGAAGGGTATATGCCAGGTCACCGTTCCCTTGTAGAGGAGGTAACCACCGCCGATGAGAATAGCCAGGGCAGACGTTTCTCCCAGCGACCCTGCTGTAGTGCCGAATAACAATTCGGCAAGCGGGGTTGTTTCATTTTGGAGCTTTAAGAGTGCAAGGGGGGTAGCAGTGCTCACACCGTCAACTATCCAGGAGCTGGGATTGAGCGAAAGGGATTGAGCCCAGGCCTCCCAGCTTATGGGGGCAGTCCATGCAGTGGCTTTCCCCGGCCATGCAGCAAGCAGAAAGGCCCTCCCGATAAGGGCGGGATTGAATATGTTGTAGCCCACACCCCCAAAGACCTGTTTGCCGAAGGCAATGGCAATGAATGACCCGATCATCGGCATCCAGAAAGGAGAACTGGGGGGAAGTGTAAGCGCCAGGAGCATTCCCGTCACCAAAGCACTTCCATCGAGCACATCGATGTCATCATTAGTAAGAAGACTATAGACGAACGTTCTGAACTTGAAGGCAGGGACTTTGAATACGATCTGAATAAGAGCCTCTGTGCCTATGGCAGCAGAAACCCCCCAGAAGACATTCCAGAGCACACGGGGACCGAAAAAGATGATGCTTGCTGCCAACACAGGTATGAGTGCGATGAACACATCAAACATGAGGCAGTGTGCAGTTTCGCCATTCTTAATATAGGGAGGTGAAGAGACGAGGAGACGATTTTCCATTCATGAATCCTTTCAGCCGTAAAGAGCTCCAAAAACATTCCGACCCAGCAGGCAGTCCTCTCCTTTCAGGAGCACTTTGCCCAATCTCATAATTTCGAGCAATGGTATCCGTGAAGGACATGAGTACTCACAGAGACCGCACTCCAGGCAGTGAAAAACGCCCCACTCCTGAGCATCGTTGAGCAGTTTATTGGTAACAAAATCAGCAATTGTGTTGGGCACCAGGGAAGCAGGGCACACATCAACACACTTGGCACACTTGACACAGGGGGCCTGCTTGTAAAAGCGGGACTCGCGGTGTTCATCAACCAGGAAAGCTACTGCTGCAAAAAGACCCTTTGCTTTTTTTATAAGGGGAACAGCAAGGGTGTGCTGTGGTATCCCCATCAGTGGACCGCCAAGGACAAGACGTCCCACGCGGGAGAGATCCCCTCCGGCATGTGTGATAATAGGGGACAGGGGGGTTCCGGTTTTTACCCAGACGTTTTGTGGGTCCCTAACGGCGGATCCGGCAATGGTGATAAGCTGTTCAGTGAAAGGCAGTCCAGAAACCCAGGCATTATTGATGGCAAAGAGCGAGGAAAGGTCAACGGACATCATGAGTCCTTGAGCTGAGCCATGCTTGTTGTTTGATTTCAGGGGGGAGAACTTGTCCTCCAGAAGCCAATTGGCAGTATCCGGGTAAGGCTGGGTAACACCCCTAACCCTTATGTCCACCGTCCCTTGACCGTCCCGCTTAAGAGGCTCTACAAGTGCAGTGTGGGTGTTTTCGACGACGATGACTGCCTGTTTAACAGAACAGGCAGTCATCAAGACCTGTAATCCTGCCGCGACCTCGTTTCCATGCTCCTTTAAAAGCACGTGCCGGGAGGTAATATAGGGTTCAAATTCGGTTGCGTTGATAATAAGGCACGACACCCTGGAATCATTGGCCATAAGGTGACGGTAGCTGAGAGGGATACCCATCTCTTGCAGTCCCTCCAAAACCTTTCTCCCGTTACCGGCGCGATCCCCCGTTTTGAGGGGGGAACATTCGCAGGTCTCATGCTTGCCGTCCGATGCAATTGATAGTGAGATTGCTTGAAATCCCAGAGGGTGCGGCAGGGCTGCTATCTGCTCAACCGTACCGGAAATGCTGGCATGGACCGATAAAGATGCAGGCGCTTCTCCCATTACTCCGATCTTCTGCCCCGCCGTAACGTCTTCTCCTTCCTTGACGGCAACCTGGTAAGACGTCCCCGGCGAATCCTGCAGGGGGATGATTACACGCTCCGGCTCCCCTAACCGTAAGACAGGCTTATCCCAGGTAGCCTCGCGGTACGTTGGGGGTAGTAACTTTCTTCTTGTAAAGGTTGGTAGAAAACCGTCCACGGAAACTCCTTAGGGGTTCAATCGTCTTGTAATATTTCGTGCAAAGTCTTCAGCTGCACGTAATTTCTTTTGTGTCAAGGTTAGTCCCAGCAGGGTGGGGGTATAGGAAAAGCCGACAAGCTCGGCGCCCTGTTCTTTGATCAAGGCCTTGAAATCGTCATGGGCGTGCTCACGGGAAAGGCCTGCACCCCCCGACAAAAAACCGGCAACCTTTTTACCTTCCAGGTTTCTACACCGCTTGATGTAGGTGTAGAGAAAAGGATGGACCCGCATAACCATCACCCACCCGCCGAAAAAGATTACATCATAGGGAGATACATCGAGAGTGAAAATGGGTGAAAAGTCTTTTAAGAGGCCTTCGGGGCTTAGGTCAAGCTTTACCCTGTCGACCTTTCCACCAAGCCCTCTTTCTATTGCCTTTGCTACCTTTTCGGTATTGCCGGTTTTTGAGCAGTAGATAATGATGGCGTTCATTGATTTATAACCTTTGTTTCTTCCGGGTGGTGGGAGGTATCAATAACAATGTTACGAGGGCACTCTTTAATACACGTGCCGCAGCCGTTGCACTTCTCATAGTCAACAAAAACGGTGTCATCTTTCATAGAAAGGGCACTTTCGGAGCAGTTCTTAATGCAGCGGTTGCACTTAATACACCCCACCTCACAGATCTTTCGAACGGTCTTGCCCTTTTCATAAGAATTACAGCCGACAAAAATCCTCCCCTTCCGGGGAATGAGTGATATTACCTCTTTTGGGCAAACCTTAACGCAGTTGCCGCACCCCGTACACCGCTCCCTGTCCACCTGTGGGGCTTCCCTGCCCGACCTGGACAGGGCCCCGAAGGGACAGGTCCCAACACAGTCGCCAAAACCTAAGCAGCTGTAAGTGCAGAGCGTATCACCACCACTGTAAAGT
>CALJBY010000168.1 GCA_938024025.1 uncultured bacterium | reverse complement strand
GAATGTTGTATTATTGGAATACTACTTTCAATAAACAAGCATTCTAGCGTGCTCATTATTGAGGCATTTGGCTTTGGCAGGAAAACTAAAGAAAGCACTGTCTATTGATACCTTTAATTTGTTGGAAGGTAGAATTTTGGCAAGGAAGTATGAAGTTATTTCCAGGCTCGGCTCCGGCTGGGAAGGAGAAGTCTATAAAATCAGGGAACGAAATACAGGGATTGAACGGGCAGCCAAGTTATTCTTCCCGCACCGAAATATACGCAATAAAACCTCAAAATTCTATGCCAAAAAACTCCACCAGCTTCGCCACTGTTCCATCGTGATTCAATACCACACAGAAGAACAGATCACCTATTTAAAGACTCCTATTACCGTTCTCGTGTCAGAATATGTTGAAGGAGAACTCTTTAGTAACTTTTTAAAGAAACAACCATGGAAACGGCTCACCCCCTTTCAAGCCCTTCATTTACTTCATTCCCTCACCAAAGGCATTGAGGAAATTCACAATCTTGGAGAGTATCATGGGGATCTCCACCCGGAGAACATCATAGTAAGACGGTATGGCCTTAGCTTTGATCTTAAATTGTTAGATATGTTTCATTGGTCTACGCCCAAGAGGCAAAACATCCAGGATGATATTTGTGACCTTATCCGTATATTTTATGATGCGCTTGGGGGAGCAAAGCATTATACAAAACATCCCCTGCCGGTTAAGACTATTTGTTGTGGCCTGAAGCGCTCCCTTATTCTTAAGAAATTCAAAACAACAAAACAGCTTCGTGAACATTTAGAAACGCTGAGATGGACCTCTTCCTAAAATGGCTTTAAGAAATATTTTTTTCTCCTTATATGCGCTAGAAATAACCCGATAGGGTACGTGTGCACAATTAAGATGGAAAAAGCAACAAAATATAATACCTTAAAGAAAAGAACCTGATGAAAGTCGCCGTCATATACAACAGAGATAGTCAAAGCGTCATCAACCTCTTTGGTATGCCGAACAGGGAAAAGTATGGTAAACAAGCAATCAAAAGGATTGTTGACAGTCTAAAAAAATATGGGCACCAGGTTACTGCACTGGAAGGGGATAAAGACCTTATTAATAATCTTGAACATTTTATGCCCAGGGTACTCAAGGGAGAACGTCCCGGTATGGCCTTCAACCTTTCCTATGGTATCCAGGGGCAAGCCCGTTACACCCATGTGCCAGGCATTCTTGAGATGGTGGGAGTGCCCTATGTGGGTTCAGGTCCCCTAGCCCATTCACTTGCCCTGGACAAGGTTGTTGCAAAAATGATCTTCATTCAAAATGGTGTTCCCACACCACCCTTTGCTGTTCTCAGCAATCCGGATTTCGAATCCCCTGATCTTACCTATCCCCTCATCGTAAAACCAAAAAATGAAGCGGTGTCGATGGGTATTAAGGTGGTTAACAATGAAGAAGAGCTTCGCAAGGCAGCTCAGGTCATCTTTGACAAATTTAATCAACCTGTCCTGGTCGAGCGGTACATAGAAGGACGTGAAATCAATGTTGGGCTTTTGGGCAACAATCCACCAGAAACGCTACCACCCTGTGAAATGGTATTTGGTTCGGGTGGCCCCGCTATCTACACTATCGAGGATAAGAAAGGAAAGTCCGGTCGTACCATTGAGTGGCTCTGCCCTGCTCCCCTCACTGAAGAACAAACGCACCAGGCACAGGAGATAGCAAAACAGGCTTTTACTGCGCTCGGCTGTTATGATACAGCCCGGGTAGATATGCGCCTTGATGCAGAAGGCAACTTTTATGTTCTTGAGATTAACAGCCTGCCCAGCCTCGGAGAACATGGTTCCTATGTCATTGCTGCAGAAAAGGTCGGCCTTGATTTTCCTGCTCTCATTAACAGGATTGTAGAGGTAGCAAGCTCCCGGTATTTTGGCACTCCAACCCCTCCCACGATTCAGGCAGGAGAAAAGGACCCGCAGACGCTCATCTTTTCCTTTTTAACTGAACGGCGTGATCGTATTGAGAAACGGTTGGAAGAGTGGACACACCTTTCGAGTCGCACCTCGGATCCAGTCGGTAATACTATGGCCATAACACAGCTTGACAACCGCATGCAGGAAATGAAGATGAAACTGGTCAAGGAGTTTACCGACACCCGATCTGCCTGGACCTGGGAGACCAATGCGGGATTTGAAGGGGGAACACTTTTCATTGGCCATATTGATGTTCCTCTCGACTCGGGTGTTCCTGTCCAACCCTTTCGTAGAGAGCCCGAGTGGCTCCACGGTGAGGGGATTGGTGTGTCACGGGCCCCACTTGTTATGCTCGAATTTGCTTTGCGGTCGTTACGTTACAACAGGTTGCTTCATCAGCTTCCCATAGGAGTCCTCTATTACCTTGATGAGGGACGGGATTGCCGATACAGTGCCGAAATCATTCGAGCTGCAGCATCCAAAGCGGAACGGGTCCTGGTGTTACGGCCGGGCAGTCCGGGTGACAATGTAATTGTTAAACGGAGAGGACAGCGAAAATACAACCTCATTATTGAAGGGAAACCGCAACGCATAGGACAGCAAAGAAAGTCACCTGAGGTAATCCTCTGGTTCAGCAACAAAATTGCAGAACTGTCAAATCTTTCATCCAAAAAAGACCGTATCACACTCTCCGTAACTGACATTAAAACCAGCTCTTTTCCAATGTTATTACCACATCAGGTGACAGCGACCCTGGTCTTAAGTTATAATGATGCCAAGCTTGCTGACGGAATTGAAGAACAGATGAGGATATTATTTAAACAGGCTACCTTCAAATGGAATTTAGAAAGAATATCTGACCGTCCACCTATGAAAGAACGTCGTAATAGCCTACAGCTTTCAAAACCCCTCGCCAGTGTTGCCCAGAAATGGGAAATAGCCCTTTCTGAGGAATCGTCGGTAGTCCCATCGGTGGCCGGCCTTGTACCGGACGATATTTCTGTTTTATGTGGAATAGGTCCTGTATCAAAAGATCTCTATACCCCTCAGGAAGCCGTAAACAGGATTAGCCTTATCCAACGGACACTGCTTACTGCAGAGTTTTTAGCACAGGATGTTACATCAGGTAGGAATAATAAGAAATGAAGAAACCGCCAGATCAAGACACCGAGTTTTTTGAACCGGCAGAGATCAGATTGCCGGAACCACAACGCGTTGCTGCTTCTCCACACGGTATGGTTGCAACAGCTCATTTTCGTGCTACGGAAGTTGGTGTCGCTATCCTCGAGCAGGGGGGTAATGCAGTAGATGCCGCAGTTGCGGCCGCCTTTGCCCTTGGAGTCTGTGAGCCACAGGCGTCCGGGCTCGGTGGTCAAACCATGATGCTCATCCATAGTGTGGAGGCTGATAAGACTATTGCCGTTGATGGATCCTCAAAGGCACCTAACAGGGCAGTTATTGATTTTTTTACTGAAAAATCATCCCGGATTGCCGGACACAGTGCTGCAACAGTGCCAAGCACACCGGCAACCCTGGCGTATGTGCTCGAACGATATGGCACCTTTAAGCTGTCACAGGTCCTGGAGCCTGTCATTTATCGTGCCCGTGAAGGCTATGAGATCAGTGCCCTACAGAACCGGTTGCAGCGAAGAGAGCTCAAGGCCCTTAAAAAAAGAGGTGCAGGGCGTACCTTCCTTCGTAATGGAGAGCGGCCATTCCCGGTGGGTACGATCTTCAAACAGCCTGTGCTTGCTGATACACTGCAGCTCCTTGCCAAAAAGGGGATTAAAACATTTTACCGTGGTAAGGTTGCCCAGTTAATTCATGAGGATATGCAAAAAAACGGTGGTTTTATCCAAAAGGATGACCTGGCACGGATTCCCTATCCTATAGAGCGTGATCCGGTTTCGAGCCGTTTCGGAAATATGTTTGTCCATACCATGCCTCCCCCGGGTGCAGGGAGACCATTAATTGAAACATTAAATATCATTCGAAAATTTCAAGTAAAAGACAGAAACCCCGATACTCCACAAGGGGCACTCCTACTGGCCGAAATCATGAGGCGTGCTCAACTTGACCGTCGGGACCGTCCCTTTGATGCCAATTTCTATCCCCAGGTGCAGGATCGACGGATGCTGAGCAAAGATTATGCAAAGCTTGTATCAGAGCAAATACGTACTCGCATTAAGGGTGGAGGGGAGACAACACACCTTTCGGTAATGGATAAAGCAGGCAATGTTGTATCCCTCACACAATCCATTGAGCGTGTTTATGGCGCCAAAGTGCTTACCCCGGAACTGGGTTTCCTTTACAATAACTACATGTCTGCGTTCGACTATGAAGATATGGCCCACCCCTATTATCTCCGTCCTAATGGAGTGCCGTGGGCAAGTGTTGCCCCGACTATTATTTTTCGTTCCAGAAAGCCCTGGCTTGCTATCGGCTCACCCGGAAGCGAACGTATTATTTCCACCATAGCCCAGGTGCTTATTCGCCTTGCAAAACAATCCCCCTTCGATGCAGTAGCTGCCCCGAGAATGCACTGCTCCTATGATGGAAAAGTTTCACTCGAGGCCGCTCATATGCGTAACGACATTCTCGAATTACTGGAAAAGCACGGGTTCACCATTGACGTGCGTGAACCCATGTCCTTCTATTTAGGATGTGTTCAAATGGTCCTCAATGATAACGGCAGTTTTATAGGGGTTGCCGATCCCCGCCGTGATGGTTCTGCCGGAGGACCAGCTACATGACCCTGCCTTTACTCTTGTCGGTACCTCATGCTGGATTAACAGTCCCTCCCGAGGTAGAAAATCTTTGTGTTCTCACAAGAAAAGAGATTATTGAAGATGGGGATGAAGGGGCTGCTGAGATTTACCTTCCCTTAGAGAATGAAGTTTCTGCATTGGTGACAACGGTTGTTGCCCGGGCCATTGTGGATATGAACCGGGCTGAAGATGATCGTGGGAAGGATGGTGTTATAAAGACACACACGTGCTGGAATGTTCAAATTTACAAGGAGTTTCCCACAGGGGAAATGGTTAGGACATTACTAGAGAACTTCTATAAGCCCTATCATGCAAGTCTTGCTCAGCATGCTACGCATGTTCAATGCGGAGTTGACTGCCATACCATGGCTGCCCAGGGGCCGCCGGTAGGCCCTGATACGGGGATAGAACGTCCGGCTATCTGTATAAGTAATGCAGATTTTACCTGCCCAAAAGAGTGGATAACCGCCCTGGCCGATTGTTTCGAAAGGGTGTTCGAAAAGGAGGTTTCAATTAACCGCCCCTTCACAGGAGGTTATATTGTTCGCTCACACGCCAAAGAGCTCCCCTGGATACAGCTTGAACTCTCCCGTGCCCCTTTTTTCTCCAATGAAGAAAAAAGCTTTCGAATGCTGGAAGCATTGAAAAAGTGGTGCAATAAGCCTCTTTAACAGTGACCAGACATGTATACTTCAACATTTGTAGATGGCGGCTATCGGTACGTGCAATGATAGTTATGTGCCGTAATTTTCTTCTTAACCAATGGTGCAGTGAAAGCAGAGCAAACTTATTTTTCTTACATTTTTTCTCAATGCACCCCAAGTAGTTTTTGTAAATTTTTCTTAGGGCTTTCATAGTGTGGATTTAATTCTATCGCTTTTTTAAAGTTGGTAATAGCGTCTTCATTAGATCCAGATAGCATGTACATCGCCCCCAGGTTATTGTAAAAAACAGGATCATTAGGATCATAAAAGATGGCCTTTTCATAATAGGTGATTGCTTTTTCATAGTCCTTGTTCATGGCATAAATATTTCCAATATTACTGTAACTTGCAGAAGATGTGGGATCTATTTTTGAGGCATGTATAAATTTTTTAAGGGCTTCCTCATTTTTCCCCTGTTTGAGCAAAACAACTCCCATATTATAGTGCGCATCGTATAGACCAGGATTGTTTTGCAAGATAATGTGATACACGTTAATTGCTTCTTCTAATTTACCTGATTTCTCTAACCGAAGAGCTTCTTTTCCATAACCTCCCGTTATATTTTTGATTTCCCTTGATTCATCGTACGTTTCTCTATACTCATTTACATTCCCATGAAAAAAAATGACTAGGAAAAAAAGTGCGCATAGTGGCATTACGAGCAGGGAAAACTGCTTTTTAGTAACCCGAGCATAGAAACGTTCAACAGTTACTGTTCCGAGTAGCACTAAGGGAATAACTATGGGGAAACGATAACGACCGTAAATAAAGAATGACGACATAAAGAGAGGAAATAAGATTACAAATAATCTCATAAGGAGAAACTCGGGCATAGTCCTTGAGAAATATATGCCTATAATTCCCAGGGCGGAAACTATGCCTAAGCCCGGTAGGTATCGATAGAAGGGGGGGAATCGATTTTTATAAAAGTCTGGGTGCCGCGCATCAGCCAGCTCAACATTGTGGAATGACCAGCGCAGCCGTTTAAGATAACGATTTACCGCTAATGCAGGATCGGCCAATATATCTTTCCAGCCTTGTCTAAACCAGTATCTTGACAGTTCCGAAGGTTTCATAGAATGCTGATTTCGTTTTTCCGCCTCCTTTTTATAATCCAGCTCTTCATACATAAGTTCAGGTTTGGTAACAAAGGACGGTGGATGATACAGCCCGTTTTTATTCTGAAGATGATTCGCTGTGTGAAAACTCTGCCCTCCATTCCAGGCAATAAGAACGAAATCATGACTCGTCCTGTAATTGTGTACCGTAGCCGGAAGCACTCCGACCAGACAAGAAACAGAAAACAACAGTACCGGGACAGTAGCTGTTTTTAAGTCATGTCGTTTGAGGATAAGAATAGAAAGAATGACACATACTAGTAAGGGTGCGAGGGCCGCATGTGCCAGGAGGGTTAATCCACATGATATGCCCGAGAGAATCCAGTCTGATTTTGAAAAGGTTTTCATTGCTCTAATGAGCAAATAGAAGCTAAGCGCTGAAAGAAATAACACCAAGGAAGTTTTTTCAGCGAAGCATTCATAAAACAGAGACGGAAAACTTATACCTATATAGAAAGGAGGGATAAGTGAAAAGGGAAACTTAAATAATCTTTTCGAACTCAAGGAGATACAACATAGTGTAAGGCAGAAAAGGATAAAATGAGCACATCGTATGACAAACAGATCTTCACTCATTAAATAGATTGCTGCCAGGAAGTATGCATATAGTGGTGTAGTAAAAAAGGCACTTTCTCTTAATAGCTCTCCAGAAGCTATTTTTAAGGCCCATTGGTGGTAATCTGCTTCATCTACCGTCCGTACCCCCAGGAAAGGATCATCATACGTTGTTATAAATAAGGCAACTCTTAATATAATCGGGATGGAAAATACTAAACTCCACAGGAGATAGCTGCGTTTTCTTTTCTTTCTATTATTCATTGTATCAGTCTGTTATCATCCGGGGTCGGACCCCATGTGAAATGTGCATGTGACCATTTGAACAGAGGCGGGTCGTCGGACTGGTATGAAGGCTGAAAAGGATAAACGGCTTAGAGAAATCGTCAAAACGATAGGGCCAAGCATCTCTTTGTCAGATATGTACGGGCTGACCTCTTTGTTTTACCTGTCCTTCACCGCGACAGGGATGCGTTTTCTGACAGACAGGATCCACAACCCGCAGATCACATCGGCGATACCCTTGAGTGCAAAAGGCCCCCAGTAGCCAACCTTGTCAAACAGGAGACCACCTACCTGCAGGAAGATGAGCACCCCAATGGGTTGCATGGTATTAAGCCCCCCCATAATACTGCCAAGCATGGCTTTTGGTGAAGCATCAGAAGCCAGTGTATTAGAACCGGTAACCGCTCCCGCAAAGCCAATGCCAATCATGCTGGCAAAAATATACAGTGCGGGGGAAAAGGGATTTTGTGTCATTGCCATGAGGCAGTAGCCGGTTCCTCCAATAAGGAGGGTACTAATAAGCACCGGGATCCTCCCGATCCGGTCCAGCAGAATCCCTACTATCGGAAAAGACAGGAAACAGGCAAAGGTCATTACCAGCATCACAATCGCCCCTTTGGCAGCCGCCTTGGTGGGATCAATGCCGAAATCCTCAGCCACGTAAACAACCCAGACAAAGATCAGGGTCCCGATAATCACCACATCGGCACGTGCGACAAAAGTTGTCACGTAGCTTATTTTGAGGGGAAGACTCTTTGAAACCGTCCTGTAAATCTCTTTGTAGCCCAGTTTTTTTGCTTTCTCTTTGGGGAGGCGATCAACAAGGCCTGTCCGAGAAATGAAGGCCCCGAGGATGGCAAGTCCTCCAATAATGTAGAAGAGTATCATGAGATCAATCCTCACGGCGAGCTGGGCCAGCACCCCAAAAACAACAAAGGAACCGAGGCTCATCATCACACCGTTTAAGGCCATTCCCTTTCCCCTGTCACGCTCATAGGTGTAATCAGCCACCATAGTGATGAACTGGGGATAACACAGGATGAAACCAATACCTATAATCAACTTGATGAAGTATATGAGGGCGACCTGCCCCCCCACGCTCGTAATCCCCAGGGCGAGGGAGATCTCCAGGGCATAGCCGAACACGATATAGAAGACACCGGCTATGATGAAGCCAAAAAAAGCAAGCATGCGCCTGCCCACCTTATCGGAAAAAATCCCGATCAGCCCCACAAGGAGTAAGGTTACCACCTGGCTCACATTCTGCAGTCCCGAGTTGATGGAGCCGGCCTGATCTTCAGGAATGTTGATAACCTGCTTTAAAAAAAGCGGTTGAATGAACGAGGCAAAAACCGTCACACAGGCAATAAAAAAGGTTGCCAGATACAGGCTGAAAAAGTGAGAAGACTTCAAATCTGGTGGGATGGTAATCCCTGCAAAGCGTTTCTCAGATCCTTGTTGAGCTTCTTGTTCACTCATGGGCTTCTCCTTAAAAAAGCAGGCTTTCAATGAGATGACTTTTTTCTTTACCAAAAAGTTTTTTAAGCATCTCTCCCCCCGGGGAGTGGGCTAAATAGTATTCCTTAATCGTCTTCCTCCGCTTCGCTATCTCCTGCTTATACACGGGGTCCTCTACGGGTTCTGCTTTCCTCCAGTGATCAAGCCATACCCGTATGTAAGCAACAGCTGCTTCTATCACCTGGTATCTTGCCTCTTCCTCTTCAACCTTACCGTCAAGCAGGTAACAGGAAAGCGTCTCCCGGGCCCAGGGTGCATGGCCATATCTTCTCTGCAGAAGACAGCGGCCGTCTTTGGTGAGACCCTCGATCGTACGGTACTGCCGCCAGAGGCCGGCAAGAGCACTATAATACTTTTCCCGGTACTCTTGATGGACACTCATATCAACTGCGGGCATGAAGTCTACGGTAACGGTAATACGGGGGGCAGTCTGATCATATTCGCAGGTAAGGAGGGGAAGATCATACGCATCATTTACCGTAATGGCAAGAGAACAGTATATCGCCCTTTTCATATAGTGCAGTTCACCAATAAGGAGCTTTTCAATTTTATCATCCCCCCTGACCTGAAACGGTTTATAGAACCCTTCGATCATGGGAGTTTTGAATTCCCAGACCACTCTGGTATTCATACCCTCATACGTCTCGAGGGGAACAAGCTCCATGCCTTCGAAGATCTTATGCTTCTCAACGAGTTCATCCCTGAACCGGATCATGTTTTTATAGTCCACGCGGGCCATAGGTCACTCCATCAAGGTTAGCAGGCTTATTGAATGATACGGGCACAACGCACTGTACTATCAGAAAATGACAGAAGGCGGGAAGGTGATGCTTTTCAGC
>CALJBY010000167.1 GCA_938024025.1 uncultured bacterium | reverse complement strand
GAGTATAAACCCGCGCTCCTCTAAACGGGGGTATAATCCTATCGGGCAAAGAATATATCAAGGGCCCTCGCTACGCCATGCTCTTTACCAAAAAGCATTTTGTAGGTTTTTACTCCCGGATCATGATCCAGCACGGTGTGTAAGTATGCTTCAGAGACCTGGCGTGCGTGATCAAGCGCATCTCCGTGAAGTGGTGCGGCTTTCTCCACCATCTCCAAAAAGACGGAAAGATACTCCCGAAAGAGACTCAGTGCCTGTTCATCGTTGTCCTCTGTGATTTTTACCTGGCAGGCCGCCCGGGAAAATACGTTTTGAATCTCACCCAGCTGGGTCACCTTTTTTTCAAGCAGCGTTGGATAGCGCTCTCGTATGGTAATGAGTCTATCACATAACGCATCATCGTCATAGCCTGGATTCCCTCCCCTGGCCTGGACATCCACCATGACAATCCTCTTTTTCCCCATAATCACCGTTTCAGCATCAAAGAGGGGAAGACCGAGTTCTACTCTGGGGAGTAAAAAAGTTGAAGTTGCAGACAGGTAAAAGGGCAGGGTTACCCGCATGAGGACCACCCGGGAAAATTTCTCGGAACTGAACACCTCACCATCGATTTTAATGAGACCGAGTGTTCTTTTGGCACGCTCCGGGAGAGGATATTTTAAGGGAACAGGATTAAGGGGAAAGTGCTTCGTAAGCTCTTCCAGGGCAATTGACTGTACATCCTGTATCCTTCCCATGCTTGTTCCCTCCTTTCAGGTATTACCTGTTGTCACACTCGAAACACAAAAAAAATTAAACCACGAAGAGCACCCTGAGTTAAATAAGCGAACTTATTTAACCGGGCAGGCGAAGAAAAAAATCAAGATGCAGGATGCAAAATACACGATACAGGAGTCAGAAGGCAGAATCCAGGAGCTTTGTTTCATGCGCTATGCCCACATTACTCCACCACTCCGGCACTCCAATCAAAAAACTATGTTGTTTTCATTCTACATTCGATGTTGGACGTTTACCCTGTTAAATAAGATTTGAGCCAATTGCTTAAAAATCTTTCTGATACTGCTCAAATCTTTGCTTGAGATCCCTCGTAAAACCTGTGTAAAACGGTTGTCCTTTAAGCGCCATACTACACAGGTGTAATACATTTCCCATCAAGCAATTTAACTGGGTGAATGTTCGATGTTCATGTTGCCCGATGTGTGGGGGATGTACGCAGTTTTTGTAGCAACACAAGACCCCACTATTTGTACGGGCAAAATACTTTCAGAAAAAGAACTCAAAAGAACGTGCTCACAGGGGAAGTGTAGAGAGATTATTTAATCAGTTTTTTGCGTTTGTAACAGTTCTCTCCAGTTATGAGGATGAATAATATAGATACCTCCAAATCCGGTTTTGGTAGTCGCAGAGTAGTGAGATCCCTTGCTGATGTATAAAACATCACCCTTTTCCGCAGTATATGTGCTCCCGGTCTCATCTGAAATAGTCAGGGACCCTTCAATGATGATGTCAACTTCTTCAAAGGGAATTTCTATTTGTAATTCAGTTCCGGGGTCCGCCTTAAAATAACCAATGGAGAGGTTGTCCGTTTTAGGAAAGGTAAGTGATTCATTATGAGCTATGCCCGGGAATAAATTCTCCAGGGGACTTACGAGGTCTTTGCTCTTCACCACTGTAGCTGGCATCTTTTATCCTCCTTGTAAAAAGTGATCACGCTTAAAGATCTGCAAGTCCCAATGCTGCTAACTTCTCTGCCTTGATTTTTCCACTGGTCTCCCATCCTCTCTGGTGGTAGTAGTCTTCGACCATTTCCTTAATCTGTGGAAGGTGTTCTGATGCAGGTCCCTGTTTTCTTGTGGCAGTGGTAAAACGATCCGGCAGAGTATCTGAAGCCGGATCAAATCCACGCTTGAGGTTAATCAAGTGTTTGAGATTAAATATTTTTTCTCCGGAATGCAGTAATGACTTAAAATCCCGGTCAAGGCCAGTAGCAAGGTTAAACCATTCAGTAATTTCCTTTGCTGTCAGTCCTTGAAACTCTGTAGGTGTGTAATATTGTGCAAATGCAACTTCGCAAAACATGCAGAGGAGGAGGGAATTGAGAAGATTGGAGTAATCCTGTCTTCTTGCTACTATTGCAGCAGTGTTGTCGGCATCAAATCTAAGTGGTTCCAGATCTATAAGGTCTGACCCTTCGTATCGAGGATTTAACACCGATATGTGATGTGCCCCGCGGTTGTCAGTTGCATAGGTGAGTGCAAAAAAATTGTGGCTTCGAGGGTCGTGCGCTGGGAGTTCAAGTCCCTTGACTTCTAAGGCATATCTTTCAGCCGGTGTGCCTATCAGAGATGCCGCCTTCCTGGTTCCTTCGGCCAAAATTGTCCCGAAACCCTCTTTCCTACAGATCTTTTCAAGCATTGCAAGCATTGCATTGCCATTTCCGAAGGTTAGTTGAATACCATCGGTATCCTTTGCTGTTATGATGCCCTCCTCGAAGCATTCCATTGCAAATGAAATTACTCCACCTGCTGTTACCGAATCTATTCCATTGCGGTTGCATATTTGATATGCCTCCCCGACACATTTCATATCCGTTATGCCACATTGAGACCCAAGTGGCGCAATCACTTCCCAAACGATCTGCCTTTGCCCCGCGCTGACGTTTGATTCGACACATCCGGTCCTGCAACCTGCACAAAGGTATGGTTTTGCCTCCTTTACATGTGTTTCAATCTCCTTCAGGAGAGATTCCTTAAATCCTTTAAGTTCACCGTCTCGCCAGTTGTTTATGCCCGGTCTCCCGTCCTCAATAAACATCGAGAAAACGGCGATGGCTTTTTTCAAACGATGTTCTGTGTTAGTTACAAGTTCCGGCAGTGCATTTTTGATGGAGAGCACCAGTCTTTCCCTCTCTGCTACTTCAATCGTTCCCTCTCCCTTTACTACTACTGCTTTCAGATTCTTTGAACCCATTACAGCCCCGACACCACATCGTGCCGCTGTTCGTGCCGCTGGTCCTTCGTGGATTATAGCTGCATATCTAACAAGGCGTTCCCCTGCTGGACCGATAGCGGCAACTTTTGCCTTCTCACCACAGTCTTTGCGAAGCAGGGCATCGGTTTCGTACGTATCTTTTCCCTTAAGCGCGGTAGCATCCTCAATGGTTACCTTTTGATCTATGATCTTGAGATAAACAGGCCGGTCTGCCTTCCCCGTTATGAGTATTCCGTCAAAGCCTGCCTTTTTAAGTTCTTTGCCCCATGAACCGCCTGCATAGGATTCTCCCCACATATTGGTGAGCGGTGATAGTGTAGCAACACAATGCCTTCCGCTCCATGGGATAATGGTTCCGGTGAGAGGACCGGTCATAAAAACAAGAGGATTGCTTTCACTAAGCGGATCCATCTCCGGAACTAACCTGTCAGAGATAATTTTTGCTGCGATTCCCCCACCCCCAATATAATCCTCGGCTAGTTCTTTAGAAAGGGGGATTGCTTTGACCCTGCGCCCTGCAAGATCTACTGTAAGAATTTTACCCATAAAACCTTTTGCATCCATAGGGATTTTACTCTCCTGGTAAAAGTTTTTTCTTCATCCCCTATACCACAGGACAATCCAGGGGTAAAGAATACGGTATGTATTAATCTTACATGCCTGAAACGGTTCTCTTGAAAGAAAATGTAACGGTCACCTTTGCCGGTTGATTGCCTATTTCCAGCACAGGGTAAGCAAGGAAATTGATCGGACCGGATACCGGGCCGGGTTCAACCACGAGGTCACGGCCTCGACTGAATTCGAAGCGGTTGGCCGGGTGATGACCGAAGTAGTATGTTGACAGGCTCGAGTATTTGTCGGCCTCCGAGATGTCAACGGGCCACCACTTACCTTCTGCGTGGAACTCAACCCAGCAGTGATAACCATCTACCCCACCATCATTTCGTGACGAAGGAATCGCCGCGCCGATGGCGAAACGCGCCGGAATACCGATAGACCGTGCCAAAGCGATGAAGTAGGCATGGAAATCAGTGCAGTTACCTGTGCGCACATTGCATGCGAACACAGCATCGCCCCTGCCCCACCCGGGGCCGTGTTTTATATAGCTCATGCGTTCGATGACATGATCATACAGGGCTCGCGCCCGAACAAGGTCACCCTTTTTACCTGTAACACTTTCAGTGGCTATCGTGCGGAAATTGTCATCAATCGGCACCAGACTCTCTTCCTTGAGATACTTTTTTAGGTCGGGATCCTTCGACAGGTAGGCTCCCTTCTCAAGCCGCTGCACGTGATAGCGAATGTGGACAGTCTTTTCACTGTCCTTCGGA
>CALJBY010000166.1 GCA_938024025.1 uncultured bacterium | reverse complement strand
CCTCATAAGGTAATTGACTGCCCCACCAATGAATATAGATGAAACTATTATAATACCTGCCATAACGAGAGCGCTTTTCATGCCGAGCTCTTTGATCATGGCCATGAGATTAGCAAAGCAGGGAACAAAGCAGGTCACTATTATAATACTAACACACGCCTGTACATAGTCGAGTTGATCTGTTTTGACGAGTTGCATTAAAATGACAGCCCCTGCCTCGTGGCGCGCTATACAGAGCAAAAAAGCCTCCACACATTTAATCGGCAACCCTAGAAATGAAACAACAAGGGGTGAGAGCATCCGTTCAACAACGTGAAGAATACGTAATTTATCCATAGTGAACAGAACGAGCGCCCCGATAATAAAGAGCGGAACAGCTTCAATCAGAAACCATTTGAGACGGTAGTAGGTTTTGATCAAGAGATTTTTGACATTGGGTAGACGAATAGGAGGTATCTCCAAAATAAAATCCGTAATCGCTTCCTGCTTGATGATTTTGTTCAAGAGCAAACCGGCCATAATTTCAACCAGGGCAAGCACACAAAAAACAAGTAGAAAAGCACTAACGGGGAAATAGGCTAAAACAGCAATGTTAACTCCCAGTTGAGCTGAACAGGGGATGGCAAAGGCGATGAGAAATATGGCGATGTAGCGTTCCTTGCGTGAATCGAGTATTTTCGTTGCCAGGGTAGCAACTGTCTTGCAGCCGAAACCCAAAATGATAGGGAGGACCGATTTACCACTCAAGCCTATCTTCTGAAAAAAACGATTACTCAAAATGCATAAATTGGGCAAATACCCCGTATCCTCCAGGGTATTGAGGATGAGAAAAAACAAGGCAAGGATGGGTAAAACCGTGCCTAAAGCGTTGGCCAGCCCCATGGTAAGTATTCCGTATTCACCGACCGCAAAGTCCCGCCAGAATTCCCAGGGAATACTATTCCCTACAGTTGTTATGAGAGGATCAAAGAGGTATGCATTGATAGAGTCAACAAGAAAAACAGCTCCCACCTTCCCAACCAGGAGATAGGTTGCATAAATAATTGCACCCAGAATAGGCCAACCATACACCGGATGGCGGGTCAATGCTCCACATGTTTCTAACAATCGAGTACTTATAATCTTTGACCTGCCTGATACCGTGGTGACGATGTGTTCTACCCACTCATTTCTTTCCTTGAAAACAATCCTGGCAAGTGGCGTTTGAAGACTGGTTTTTGCATAGCGAGTCAATTTTTTTACATCCTGATAGATTGACTCTCCATACTGTTTCCGCGTCCACGTTTCAATGTCCTTATCTTCCAGCAACAGCAGGAGGAGTACAGCAGGTGACGGCATAGTATCTACAGGGAAATAGCCGGATAGCTTTGCTAAATCACGTTCAATATGTTCCCTGTGTTTAAATCCATCAGCAGGAGGCTGTGTTGTAAGAATGCTTCTTCGCAACTCAGACACTCCCGTCCCTTCAGTGGCCATGGTTTCAATTACGGGTACCCCGAGGAGTTGACTGAGCTTAGTGCTGTCAACCCATATGCCTTTCTGCATGGCACCATCAACATTGTTAAGGCAGATAATAAGTGGAATGTTAAGTTCCAGCAGCTGGGACGTCAGCAGCAATGATGTCTTTAAGAGAGCTGCATCTATACACTGGACAATATACTCCGGGTGTTCCTTGATGAGGATATCTCTGGTAACAATCTCATCCTCTGACTGAATCTCCAGGGAGTTAATACCCGGTGTATCAATCAGCTCAAAATGTTCTCCCCCCAGGGTAGTATCACCCCGAGCGACTCCTACGGTTGTGTAAGGATAGTTTGCAACAATGGAATAGTCCTTGGTAAGGTGATTAAAAAGCGAACTCTTACCAACATTAGAGTTGCCTACAATAACTATCTTATTTTTATGAACGGGTATCTTATCCATCACAGTTCCACTAGGTATTAAGAAAATAGCAATAGCAAAAGGATTGTAACATAATTGAGACTCAATCTCAATAGCTTATTAAAAAATTTTTCGTCCAAACCCTTCGCGTGCTCTATAGTATTTCATGCTGTATATCCTGCCCAGGCTGGGGGTATACAACTGATCGAGGAAATAATCAAGTGTTCTCATCTATTCGGCAGTCTTCTTGCTCAACTCAACGGTAAAATCAGAAAATGCATTGGGATTGGACACACATCACATGAGCGTGAGCGTGGTTCAACCCCACGTGAAGTGCACTATACATTTTTCAGCAACAGCTCTTGTAGTTTCTGCACATGTATCTCTTCTTCTTTTATGATGCCATCCAGTTGCTGGATGATTTTTTCATCCAGAATAAAAGATTTGAGCATGTCATAAAAGAGAATAGTGTCTTTCTCGAATTCAATAAAGGTTTCAATCAACTCTCCAGAATCTCTCAGGTCAGAGAAGTTGACCTCTTCGAGGGAAAAAGTCTGTCCTTTAATAAAAGTATCAACAAGAGAGTCACTCATTTTTTGCACACGGTGACTTTCCTCATCATCTGCAATCTTTTCCTGTAACTGAGAGAATTGTTCAGCGTGAGCACGCTCCTCGTCCGCCATCCATTGCAACAAATCATTCAACCCGGTATCTTCTGATGCTTCAAGGGCTTTCCGATAAGTCTTTTCTCCGTTTATTTCCAACTGGACTGCTATGGCAATGATTTCAGTGATAGAAAACAACCCTACCTCCTATGACTAAGCTTAAGCGCTCACACCTCTCAGTCGACCCCATCAATTGCCAGGAAATGCCCTGAGGCCGCACCTGCGCGGAGCTTCTTCACTTCCTGATACTCTTGTGAATAGTAAAATTCTTTAGCCTTCTCGAAGGACGGGAACTCAATGAGGACTAACCTTCTTTTCTCTT
>CALJBY010000165.1 GCA_938024025.1 uncultured bacterium | reverse complement strand
GTCACCATCATTGCGGGCGAAGAACTGAAACGGTACATCACTCTGAAAGATGCGCTTGACAGTGTACCCGGGTTCTTTTCAGATCGAAGTGAGATCAAAAACAGGATTTACCTGCGGGGCATGCCGGATTCTTTTCTGGTGTTGATGGACGGTGTTCCGTTCTCCAATGAAACCTCCACCAGAGACTATCCCCGGGAATGGGATTTATCCCTCAACTACATAGAAAAGATTGAGATTGTGAGAGGTCCGGGTTCTGCCCTCTGGGGAGCTGACGCCTTTTCGGGTGTTGTAAATCTGGTGACAAAAAAGGGAAAAGATGTTCAGGGGACGCTTGTCGGTGTTGAGGCCGGCACCTTTGATACCCAGCGCTATAAACTGCTCACCGGCTATAATAAACGTGACGTAGATGTCCTGTTATCGGCGAACTATACTACGACCAAGGGGTTTCAACACAACCTCCCGGGACTCAATGACAGGAAACAGGACCATGGCACAGATTTTTACGGCAAGCTGCGCTTTAAAGAAGACCTGGAAATTTCAGGGAGATATACCCGGTACAGAAATCATACCCAGTTTGACGTAAATCCGCTGCGGTCATATCTTTCCTCCCTGTTGGCTCCCGGACTTAGGGAGGTAGGTGCCGGGCAGCCTTTGGGTGAGCGGGTTGTCGAACAGATGCGCAATTTTCTGAACACCCCGCGACGCAGTTTTCATGGCGAAGAATATACTCCCTTCTCCTTTATACAGGCCACCTATAATAAAGAGATTGGGTCATCGTCGAATCTTCTGCTCACGGGTTACGCCGAGTATTTTGAAGCGTATGAAGAGTCTTTTTGGTATACCCTGAAGGTTGACAACTGGCAGTACGGTTTTGAAGGTGAGTATGACTTCAATCTCTTGAAGAACCACTTTATGACATTGGGGTCCTCAATAAAATATAATGAGGCAAACAGGACGAAGTGGCAACTCGATTTTTTTACTAATCCGTCCTTTACCATCATTCCGTCATTTAACACCTACCTCTATTCATTTTACTTTCAGGATAAATACAGGATAACAGACAACCTGGAGTTAACAGCTGGTGTGCGTTTTGATGAGCCAGAGGACTACGATAGTTCTGTGAGCCCCCGGATTGGCATCAGCTGGTCTTTCCTGGATGATTTCAACCTTAAGCTGCTCTACGGGAGGGCCTTCCGCACCCCGTCCCGCTTTCTGGTGGTCAATGAGACCAACCTGGACACAGAGAAGATTGAAAGCTGGGAGGTGGAGTTGGGGTACCAGTATAGAGAAACCCTCTCGCTCAAGTGTAACTTTTTCTATAATAAGTTAAAGGACATAATTGAAGAGGTTGCATTTGGAGTAGTGCGCAATCGCGGACGTGATCATGTAAAGGGGATAGAATTTTCGGCATCCTACCAGCCTATTACCCCGCTTTCTTTTTATACCGATATCACCTACCTTTTCAAAAACATGGATGACCTTCGCTCTGAATTTACCATTTCCGGTCCAGATCTGAGTGAACCGCTCCAGCTTACCTTCGAGAGTTCTCTGAAATCACCGCGGGGTATGTTTCACTGGGGCCTCAATTATAAACTCTTTGATTATCTTACGACAAACCTTCACTTTTCTTACTATATGAAGAGGGAATTGGGAGAAAATCCTTTCTACTCGAGAAGGGGCAGCCTCTCTCCCTACTTCCTCATGGATGTAAATCTCTTTTTTAAACCCATCTTTGATGACCGAATGGAAATGGCAGTTAAGATACGGAATGCGACTAAAGAAACGTATAGCTCCCGCGGCCGTTACAGTACTATTGATGGGGCAGGAAGGGGTGTCTTCTTTTCTCTCCAGTATAAATTTTAATTTCTGCTTATCCGTAATTCTCCAGTTGACACCCAATACAACGGTACCTTCTTGACGTGAGGTTCTTACGCAACTACATCTGAACATTTCTCTTTCAGGTAGAGTTATGGTAGGAGCGGCTTTAAGCCACGAATGCATCGCGCATGAATGCGCTCCTACCGAAAATTGAAGCTCCTCGCCTACCCTAGTTAAATAAGCTTCGCTTGTAATCGGGCAAGCAAGGCGGGGCTTCCCGGAGTTTAATTATTTTTTTTCAGATACATGCTTCTTGACCCTGATTACAAAGCCTGGCTTGCGATGCATTAAACCGGTCAAACATGTTTGGTTAGAACTACTCATGAAGCCTCTTTTCATCAGGGTTACTGGATTTTTGTGGATAAGCAGATTATAATTTTTAATGACTTCGTAAAAAATCCGGCTGTGTTCCCTCTTTTCTCGTCACACGTCCAGGCAGTCCGACAAGCTGTTTTTATGCTTTACGGGTCCATGCATGTTTGTAGGGTTGCCTGCCCTTGCCCTGTAGTGTCCCGGAAGTGTTCCCGAAAGTGGAAGCGTGGCAAGAATGCAGCTAATATGTTATTCATTAGATGCTACGTGAAATGTACACAGGATAACAACCATAGTAACCAGAAAGAGTAGGGTAGAAATGAAACGAGTGTGTTGTGTGGCGATTGTGCTGATGGGGTTACTCTTTGGTATACGGTATGCTGCCAAGGCCGATTCAACTGACATCCAAAGTGTTCTCGCCAATAGTCATCGACCGTTCTTTCCGGGAGAGTTACTCGTCAAGTATAAAGAGAACGTTTCCCGCGAACGGGCGGCTGCCCTTCACCGTAACTTCGCGGTATCTGAAGTACGGGGGGGATATGAAAATAGCTATCAGATCATTTCTATTGCTCCTGGCAAAGAATGGGAGATGGCAGAAGCCTATGGAAAAAGGGCTGAGATCGAATACGCAGAACCGAATTATTACTACTCTTTCCAAATTACACCGGACGATGAGAACTACCCCTTACAGTGGAATTTACCCTTGATCAACCTGCCTGATGCATGGGATGTTAGTACAGGAGAGGGTGTAACGGTTGCGGTAGTTGATACGGGAGTGAATCCCTTTGGGAATGATAGTTTTGGTAGCAGGTTGGACAATCGGGTTCTGCTTGGTTACAATGCCATATGGAAAACCCGCGGTGGCCTTGATTTTGAAAGTCATGGCACCATTGTCGCAGGTATCATAGGGCAAGAGACCAATAATGGGATCGGCACCGCAGGGATTGCTTTTAAAACAAAGATCCTTCCCGTTAAGGTATTATGGTTTACCGGGGAGGGACTCAATTCTTGGATTATCCACGGTATACGGTGGGCGGCCAACCATGGCGCTGATATTATAAATTTAAGTCTGGGTGGATTTTTTTATTCCCGAGCTATGGAGGATGCCGTCAATTATGCCTACGGAAAAGGGGTGACGATAGTGGCTGCCGCAGGCAATGATGGGATGGGTGAAGTCATCTATCCTGCTGCCTTCGAGAACTGTATAGCAGTGGGTGCGGTGAACTATGACAAGACCCTTACCAATTATTCCAATTATGGCGTAGCCCTTGATCTGGTAGCCCCCGGTGGAAGTCTCAATGAGGATCAAAATGGTGATGGCATTGGTGATGGAATTTTACAGGAGTGTTTTGAGAGATCCGGGTTTTTCGGTTTTGAGTGGGGTCCCTGTTATGCTACGGGTACCTCTATGGCTGCTCCCCATGTAGCCGGAGTGGCGGCCCTTATTAAATCACGCCATCCTGAATATGGGCCCGATGAGATCAGGCAGGTGCTGCAGGAGACCGCAGAAGATTTGGGAGTACCCGGGTGGGATGAACGATACGGCTATGGACTGGTTGATGCTTATGCGGCCGTTTCCTATTGATGTAGTTCATGTCTCCATCCAACGGGGAATGTTGACGACTTCGTAAAAAGTCCAACTTCTGTGTTGCGCTGCATCCTTCGTCACTGCGGCGCACCAGTAAGTGCGCCTCATTCCTCAGGATTTGCGCGCCTTGAATTTGAAGCTTTTTACTTTGTCGCCCGTTTCCCGACTTTTTACGGGACCATCAATGTTGCGTTATGAAAAAGATTTGTCTAAGATGCTCAATAGTGCTGTTGCTTGCTTTTTCCCCCCTGGTTCAAGCAGAGACCAATGAACCTCATTACATCGATAACACCTTATGGAAACTTTTCCCCTATAGTGCCTTTGTTGGGTTCTCCGATGGAGAGGTTTATGTTTGTGACGAAGAAGGGCGCTTCTGTTCGCCCGCCACTGATGCATTTTACACCGATTTTCTCTTTTTTGCCCTGATGTATCTTCCCCTGCAAGATGATTATCCCGGCTTTATTTTTGGACTTATACCATCATACCGGAATGTTTGCAGGGTGGTGATCTATAATTACCGTTTCATCTACGCTTTGCGTGCGCGGTTGCTCAGGGTACGTGAAAACTGGATTCCGGAACAGTGAAGAGACTGAGAGAAGCATTATGAAGAACATAACAGGAATGATTATCTGTATTATACTCGTGTTGAACTGGAATCCGTCATCTGCGGGAGAATTATCCCGGGGATTATCTGAGGTACTGGGAAAAAAGGCTTCAAGTACCATGGTTCCGGTAATTGTCCGGATGTCAGTACAGACAGATCTGCCACGGGAAACACGGGACATTCCAAGAGGGGAAAAAAGATCACGGTTAAAGCGGGTGATAGAGTCCCTAAAAAAAACTGCTTTAAAAAGACCACAGGGTATTATTGACTTCATTAAACAAGAACAATCATTAGGCCGTGTAGATAGGTATACCCCCTATTGGATTTTTAATGGCCTTGCCTTGAGAGCAACCCCGCATGTCATTCATAAAATAGCGCTACGGGATGATGTTGGGATAGTAACAGAGGACTTCTCCATCCCCCGACCTTCCCTCTCTTCAATCGCACCACTCCAAACCGCTACCTGTGACTCATGGAACATTGAAAAGATCAGGGCCCCCGAGGTATGGGAGAGGGGATACGATGGAAGCGGAGTGGTAGTGGGTATTATTGATACAGGGGTGGATGTCACACACGCTGATCTGGCGAACTCATTCAGAGGTGGTAATAATAGCTGGTTTGATCCCCATGGTGAGCATGACTTTCCGGTTGATGCTGCTGGTCCTGCGACGGGACACGGAACCCATGTTGCTGGTATCATAGTGGGAAGAGAAAGTAGTGGTGCTCCCATCGGCGTTGCTCCGGGGGCTCAGTGGATTGCTGCGAGAATCTGGAATGACGCTGGTGATGAAGCCCTGAGCTCGGATGTCCATAGCATTTTTCAATGGTTCATGGATCCCGACGGTGATCCGGAAACCGATGATGTTCCCGATGTCATTAACAACTCCTGGGGGTTTAAATTGCTTGATACCTTTCCCTGGTGTCTTCCTGAGTTACAGGATGATATACGGGCATGGCGGGAGGCAGGGATTATTCCCGTCTTTTCTGCCGGTAATTCAGGGCCATGGTTTTTCTCCGGGGAGAGTCCCGGTAACTATCCGGAGACCATCGCTGTGGGGGCCTCTAACCCCTTTGACTCGGTAGCGTTATTCAGCAGCCGCGGTCCCGGCAACTGCAATCGAAGGATCTTTCCTGATATAGTGGCACCGGGGGTTACTGTTTGTTCATCGGTACCGAAGGGGGGGTATGGTACAATTTCCGGGAC
>CALJBY010000164.1 GCA_938024025.1 uncultured bacterium | reverse complement strand
CGGGGAACCGGAACGATCGCCACCGAGCCAGTCACAGAACAGATGAAATCCCCTGGGCCAGAGAGCAATAAGATCAGGCGGTATTGGCTCTTATTGCCCCTACAATTGATTGCTTGACAAAAAAGCAATTTGCTCTATTATGCATGTAATTGGCGTCTTTCTTGCTTATCTACAAGCAGAGTAAACTCTTTCTCAGCAAACTAACCAAGGGGAGGACAGGGCAATGAAACCGTTCGATGTAAAAGCATTTACTGCACTTAGCCTGGTGCTCGCTCTAGGATGTACCCTTTCCTGTGGAAAAAAAGAAGAGCAGGAAATCCCGTCTGAAAGTGCACCTTTTCTTGTCATCGATTCGGTGACGATCACACCCGAGAACCCCGTTTCCAGCACTCTTTTAGGGGTACTGGTAAAACCTCAACACGTCGGCATGGTGACGTACACCTATCGCTGGATGAATAATGGTGAAGAGATTGCTGATGAAACAGAAAGTGCGCTTAAAAGTGATTTTTTTTCCAAAGGAGACACTATTGCAGTTGAAGTAACGCCTTACCACAATGAGGTGGGGGGGACCCCGGTGCAATCTGAGCCCGTTGTTATTGCAAACACCCCCCCTGCTATGCGGTCATTCACTATTGACCCGTCACCGGCTTATTCCAAAGACGATCTTACCGCTGCCCTTGATGTTATTGATGCTGATGACGATTATATCAGGATCGCCTATCAATGGAAAAAGGACGACCAGGCACTGTCGGGAGAGACCGATGCAACACTTGCAAAAACAGTTTTTACCAGAGGAGATACGATAAGTTGCGAGGTACGCATCAGTGACGATGAATCAGAAGAGGTTGTGTTTCACGCGAGCGAAATTGCCATTTTAAACAGTGCTCCCCTTATCACTTCCCAGTTGTCGGGAAAGAACATGGAAGGATACCTGTTCGAATATGCGGTAACCGCTGAGGACCCGGACGGCGATCCCCTTGAGTTCAGCCTTGCCTCTGAACCGGAAGGTATGACCATTGATTCGTCGACCGGTATGGTTCAATGGGAAGCACGGGAAGATCAGAGAAAAGGGAATTATGAGTTCCAGCTAATCGCCACTGACCCGGAAGGGGCACAAGCCATTCAACCCATAACCCTTGCCATCTCTTCTGAGGAGGATTGAAATGGAGCTCACTCGATGAAGGTAAAGAAAGCGATCATTCCTGCGGCAGGATGGGGCACCAGGCTGTTACCGGCAAGCAAAGCAATTCCCAAAGAGATGTTGCCCCTTGTCGATAAGCCCGGCATTCAGTATATCGTTGAGGAGGTCGTTGCTTCAGGACTCAAGGAGATTATCTTAGTGACCGGAAAGGGTAAAGGTTGTATTGAGGATCATTTTGACATTCACCAGGAGCTGGAAGACGTTTTAGAAAAAAATGGCAGGAAAGAGCTCTTAACGATGATACAGGAGCTTTCTCGGCTGGTTACTATCACTTCTGTCAGACAGAAGAAACAGCGGGGCACCGGTGATGCGGTTTTGTGTGCCTCCCCGATAGCGGAAGGGGAACCCGTTGCCATCCTCTATCCGGATGATCTGATTGATGCCGACATACCGGTCACCAGACAATTGATGGAGGCTGCTGATCGCTGCCAGGGGGGGGTTATTGCCATACGGGAGGTACCAGAGGAAGATACACACCTCTATGGAATCATTGAAGGCGAACAGGTGGAGGAAAACCTCTACCTGATCAAAAATATTATTGAGAAGCCTGCCCCGGGAACGGCCCCTTCACGTCTTGCCATTATAGGCCGTTATATGCTTCCGCCTGAAATTTTTCCCATTTTACAGCATCTTAACCCAAGTGACGATGGTGAAATCCAGCTGGCGGAAGGTCTGGTGGAGTTGAGCCATCAGCAGAAACTGTACGGATTTCAATTTTCAGGCACACGCTATGATGTTGGCGACAAGCTCGGATTTGTTCAGGCGACTGTGGGTTACGCTTTAAAACGTCCGGAGTTACGGCCCAGACTGAGGCAGTGGTTAGGTAAAGTGATCCAGGATGAAGAATGAAGCAAAAGACCTTTTCATTGAGGTCGCCCTGAGTCTTCCCCTCGCCAAGCATTTACACTACAAGATTCCAGAGCAGCTTACATCCAGTGTGGCGGTGGGAAAGAGGGTACTGGTACCTCTGGGAAAGCGGCGGGTGACCGGATATGTCGTGGACCTCCTCCATGGCTCGGAGTTTCCCGGGATCAAGGACATTGTGGATGTTCTCGATGATCAGCCACTCTTTACCCCCCATCATCTCAAATTTTATCGATGGATAAGCGATTACTATTTCTTTCCCTTAGGAGGTGTAATCAAAACAGCCCTTCCCAGCAGCATTAATATCGAGAGCAAACAGATCATTACCCTAACGGAAAAAGGCGAGGGCGCTCTCACCGAAGAAATGAGTTCCCCCTCCATGATTATACTGAAAGCGCTCAGCAAAAAGAAACAGCTGTCATACACCACGCTGCGAAAATCCTATAGGGGCGAGGGGTTGTATGGACTGCTCATGCAACTTGAGCAGCAGGGCTTAATTGAAAGGGATTTGAAGCAAAACAGCACCGCGGTAAAAGTGAAACAGGAGAAATGGATCAGACTGGAAGAAAAGGGTGATCACCTGCTCCAAACCCCTACCCTGCTTGGCCCGTGGGAGAAAAAAGCTCCCAGGCAAGCTTCTTTTTTGCGTTTCCTCGGGACACGGAGAGAAGCGTCATGGCCCGTGCTAAAAGAAGTGTTCGGTTCCTGCAGTCGCATAGTCCAACACCTGGAAACAAACGGGTTTGTTTCCTCCGATTGGAAAGAAGTCTATCGTGATCCTTTACGTGATGAAGCGGTTACTGCAGAAGAAACGCATCAACCAAATGCTGCGCAAAGGGAGATTATAAAAAAAATCACCGAGAGCAGTGCCGCTGGGAAATATGCTCCTTTCCTCATTCACGGTGTTACTGCAAGTGGAAAGACCGAAGTCTATCTCAACTCTATTGAAGAGGTACTTAAACGGGGCAAGGAAGCACTCGTACTCGTTCCGGAAATTTCACTCACCC
>CALJBY010000163.1 GCA_938024025.1 uncultured bacterium | reverse complement strand
CGCCGGAACAGGTGACCGTGGAGAGTGTCTGTCAGGAGCTGTACCATGTGGAGCAGAGCGAAAAGATGAAGCTGCTTCTCGGCATCCTCAAAAAAGAACAGCCGGAAAACGTCCTGATATTTACCAACACCAAACACATGGCCTATGAGGTATCACGACGTCTCTCCCATAACGGCTTTGATTGCCAGTACATCATGGGTGACCTGCCGCAGAAAAAACGATTGCAGGTTATTGAAGGGATCAAAACAGGAAAAATAAAATACCTGGTCGCAACTGAAGTTGCCGCTAGGGGGCTTCATATTGATGACCTGGATCTGGTGGTTAACTATGACCTTCCCGCTGAGTGCGAGAGCTATGTTCACCGAATCGGCCGTACCGCACGAGCTGGAAAATCGGGTAAAGCCATAACCTTTGCCTGCGATAAATACGTCTACGGTCTTGAGGCAGTCGAATCCTTTACGAAAATGAAAATTCCAGTGGTGTGGGCCGATGATGCTCTGTTTGAAAAAGACAAGAGTGAAGGAATGACCTTTCGTCAGCCGAAAGGAGATAAAGTGGTTTCGCGAAAAGAAGGGAAACCGTTAAAATCCAAGCGGTCTTCAAGCGGGAAGAGCACATCGTCACCCAAAAAGAAGATTCCCCAGGCTTCCCGTGTTTCCCGCAGTTCGGATACCCGGAGACCCAAGGATAAAACCGCTTCCAAGGAAAAACCTAAAGCAGCCAAGGTTTCCGCAGTACCCAGGAGCCAGAAGACTAAGAAGCAACCCCGTAAGCAGCATATTTCCCATCCGGGAAAGAATAGCTCACCGGAAGCACGGCTTGCGTACTATAGGGAAAAATATGGTGAAGATTTCACATCCAGTTCCCAAACGGCTGCGCAAACCATCACCTATCAGGAGCCCACGCAAAAGAAATCCTTGCTGAATAAAATTATAGATTTTCTGGCAAAATAACGAGCGAACACCTCCTGGCATATCTGCTGCCCGATCCGGGTACCACATGTAAGGATAACAGGGAAAGGCAGCATTTTCGACTGAGGTGAAACTACCGGTTCGAGAAGCCTACCTTTCTGGCTTTTGCTTCTATTTCATCCATTTCATTAGCCAGGTTCATCAGCTTCTCCATGACGTCTGGGCGCTCTTCCTGAATTTGTGGAAAGAGTTCCGCGTATGTGCTGCCGATGGTGTTAAACAACGTGTAGAAATTCATGGTTGAAACAAAGGGTTCTTTAACTAAACTTGCCAGATAATCGATTGCATCGGCATCAAGATAGTCATCAAGATGAATCGGCTTGAATTCAACATGCCCATGGGGCCCGTAAAATTTTTCTTGCCACCACTCTAAATAACTCGCAATTCCATCCTTATTGAGCTTGTCATCAAGAACAGCCAGTGTAACAGCATTGGCAGCCTTCCAGCCGCATAAGATGGCAAATGCGTTGCTGAGCTCCATCAGCCAGGCAGCATCCCCGACAAAAAGCACGTTGTCTTTAAAGGGCTCCTGTATGGGAGAGAGTATATTAACCACACAGGCATGCTCCTCAGTTTTTTTCGCTCCTTTAAACCAGGGGGAGTAGACAGGATCTTCATAGACAAACCGGTTAAGCCTCCCTTCAAGGTCTTCTCCTGGATGATAGGTAGAAACCCCTATATGGTAGTTGTTTTCACGGGCGACCCTGGATACAAAAAAGTTTCCATAATCGGTGACAATGAACGAGATTCCCACAACCTGAGGCAGATCTATTCCCTCCAGATTCCATACCCTGTCTACCATGGTAGCAATAAATTTCCGGTCCTTATTCATGCCCATCAGTCGTGCAATGCGGGAATTAATCCCATCGGCGGCGATTGCAAAGGATCCCTCAAACGACTCTCCATTACCGGTCACCGTGACGCTGTTTGCTCCTGTCTCAATTGCGGTGACGTTTGTATCCGGCATAATTTCAGCCCCGCCTGCCTGCGCTTCTTCAAGTAAGCCGCTTAGTAACAGTTCTTTATCCACTGCAACCCCAACCCTGTTTTTCTCGGGGTCATCTTTCAGCTTTTCGTAGTCACCAAAGCTTATCATCTTGCCGCCTGCTGAAAATATACGAAATCCATAGGTGTCCCTATACGGGCCATCGTATTTGATGGAAAAACCATCGATGGGGAACCCTATCCGTTTTGCCTTTGGGTTAAAAGTCAGTATTTCACCGCAGATATATTCATTAATGGGTGAAAGGCCGCCACCATCAACGCGCTTTGTGCTATCTATAGTTTTTCTTCTCTCCAAAAGGACTGCCTTTAGTCCATTCTCACCCGCTACCCTCGCAGCCATTAGTCCTGCCGGACCACCCCCTACAATAATCACATCGTATTTTTTTGCCATAAGACTGCTCCTTTCTGATACAAGAGGTGTTAGTTTTCGGAAGTAAAAGGCGCCTTCATAGGACACACTTTCACGCAGATACTACATTCTGTACACAGTTCATTATCAATAGTGACGAGATCATTAATCATGCTGATTGCAATAACCGGGCACAAATCGATGCACCCACCGCACCGGCCACACTTTTCCGCCTCAATCCTAACGGTTGCTTGATTCCTATTCCTTTCCGAAACTCGTTCGTGCTTTTCCATAATGGTCCTTGAGCCCGGATACA
>CALJBY010000162.1 GCA_938024025.1 uncultured bacterium | reverse complement strand
TCATCGACAATTCCTTGAGTGTGCGAGAATCACTGAGAATCATTTTCCAGGATGTCTTCCATGTCAAAACGACAGATCCCTGGCAGGATATCCTCTCGCTCTTGGTTGCTGACCAGTTTGACCTCATCATAATTGGCCTTGGTGGCAGAGGCGGACAGGAGATTGATCTGTTACGGGACATTACCACGTTTAATCCTCAAATGCCGCTCATGGCTTTAGTTGATCAGGAGCAACGGGAAAATCTTGCAGGCATCTCAACGCCATACATTACCGACCTGGTGGTTAAACCATTCAATGTTTTTGAATTGCGGGAGAAGGTTAAGAAACTCCAAACGAAGGGTACCGTTTCTCCCTATGTCCGCTCCCCTCTGAAAATGAGGCATATTTTTCAACAGCAGAAGATTTATTTTCCGGCGTCGGCGAGACATAAGCTCTCTGAAGTCACCCTGAGAACCAAAACAGCCGCGGTTTTTCCTGTTTTACTCCGCGGTGAAAGAGGAACGGGAAGGGAAACTGCTGCAAAGTGGCTCCATTTCAGAAGTCCCAACATAGACAGGATCTTTTTTAAGCTGAATGGATCTGCTTTGATGGAAGATACCTTCCTGAATTCTTTTCTTCTGAAAGAGAAGGGTTCCTATCGATCCAAGAACCTGGGAACCCTCTATATAGAAGAAGCGGGGAGTTTGCGGCCGGAGATTCAGGAGCGGCTCATTGAGATCCTGGATGAGGGTTCGGTAGTTACTCCTGAGGGCAGGGAGGTGCTCATCAATTTCAGGGTTGTTGTCTCTTCCTCGCAGGATTTACGGGAGCTGGTTTTTAAAAAGGTACTCAAGGAAGAGCTGTTCTACAAGCTGAATGTTATTGATATATATCTTCCTCCTTTGCGGGAGAGACAGGAGGAAATTGCCGGAATTGCCCAGCAGATTTTAGAAACTGCCGCGCAAAAATTCACTTTACGGGCGAAAGGATTCAGCCCTGATGCACTGGAAACCCTCAAAAATTACTACTGGCCCGGTAATGTTAGAGAACTTGAAAGTGTGGTTATCCGAAGCCTTATCTTCTCTGCACAGGAAATGCTGTCAGAGCAGGACCTTCGTTTCGGAATGGAAGAGAGCGTAGAGCTTGAGGAGCCCGAGCATGAAGAGCCTCCCGAGAAAAAGCCATTCATAGAGGTCGTTAAACCAGAGCGGCCCCCTGCGGTTAAAAAGGAATCACATTTTCCAGAAAAGGGGGAAGCTGTATTTACGGAACTGGTTACGGAATTGGCACATGAAATCAAAAATCCCCTTGTTGCCATTAAAACCTTTACCCAGCTCCTCTCCGAACGATTCGACGACAAAGATTTTCGCGAACAGTTCTACCAAACGGCAGGTGAAAACATAGACCGTATAGACCGCCTTGTAGAGAGGATTATCAGTTCCGCACGATTCTCACTACCAGCGCTTGCCCAGGTGAACCTCCACCAGCTCGTAGATAAATCACTGGTAAAAAATACAGACACCTTTAATAAGAAACACCTTATCTGCAAAAAAGAGTTTATGGAACACCTTCCCCTTATCCTCACTGACGAAGAACAGTTACTCTATGTGGTTAATAATATATTATCTGCTGTTTACTATCTTATTCCTGAGGGGAGTGAGATTTTTCTATCTACTAAAACAACAAGCCTGGACCCGAGAGAAAAAGGGCGTTTTCCCTTAGAACAGTTACCCAACGGTTCTGCCGCAGAATTGAGTGTTTCGTATCCGGATACCATTGATGAAAAAGAGGTCAGCACCTATCACAGTATTGAACTATTTTTAGCGCAACAGATTATTCAGAGAAATTTAGGTTTGATGGAAATTACCCCTTCTGCTGAGAAGACTACCATCATCATTAAACTGCCTGTTGCAACAGGCAGCAAAAGTTAATCCGTAAGCGTATGCTGTCCATGTGATGCGTAACGGGATAAAGGGCTAAAAGCGATGGAAAGAATATTAATTGTAGATGACGAACAGGGTATTCGAGAATCCTTGAGGATGATCTTAAAGAGTGATTATGATGTTGCCGTGGCCTGCAGCGGCCAGGAGGCACTGAACCTCGTCGGGAAGAATTCACTGTCCCTCATCCTGCTCGATGTGATGATGCCCGGTGAAGATGGCCTCAAGGTTCTGGAGCAGATCAGGCAGATGACCACTATACCTGTTATCATGGTCACTGCTTTAAACAGTGTGAAGTCTGCGGTCAAAGCTATGAAGATAGGAGCCTTCGACTACATAACCAAACCATTTAACGTGGATGACATCAGAACGGTTGTCGGTAAGGCTTTATCCACCCATCAGCTCATTGAAGAGGTGAAGTATCTGGGTTCAGAAATTGATAAAAACTGCGTCTTCAGTGACATTATCGGCGAAAGCAAATCCATGAAGGAAATTTACCGGTTCATCAGACAAACCGCCGATAAAAAGGCAACCGTCCTCATCTCCGGTGAGAGTGGAACCGGTAAGGAGCTGGTGGCAAAAGCCATCCATGACAACAGTCCCCGGAAAGACAAACCGTTTATTGCAATTAACTGTGCAGCCATTCCCGAAACCTTACTTGAAAGTGAACTCTTTGGTTATGAAAAAGGGGC
>CALJBY010000161.1 GCA_938024025.1 uncultured bacterium | reverse complement strand
GAGAAATGAGCAAGGAAGAACTAGAGAGTGTCCTGAACTTTCAGGGTGCATCTCCGCCCATTGATCAGACAGGCGAACGATATCTCTCACTGGCTGATCATTTAAGAAAGAGGGGATGGTATGACAGTGCTATGAATGCCTATCAGGAGGCCTTGAAAAATGATCCTGCCAGCACAGAAGCATACCTGGGGATGGGTATGCTTTACCTCGACCAGAAAGCACCGGATAAGGCAGGGGAAGCATTTCAGTTTGTTTTAAAAAACAACCCGGATAATCTGGCCGCACTCAAGGGTATGGGTCAGGTCTATTTGAGCAGGGGGGAGATTGATAAAGCGGAATCTCTCCTGAAAAAAGTTATTGCAGCCAACTATGTTGATGACGATATCTTCTATGTTGTGGGAGAGCTGTATGAGAAAAAAGGCAACCACAAAGAGGCTATGCGGTATTACAAGAAAAACTGTGAGCAGCTCTTGCGGGAGCAGTAGTGGAAAAGACGTGGGCGTGTTTCTCGCACTACCTGTGTGCATACCGAGCAGTGCAGTAATTGCGGTGGAGAGTACCTTAAGAAAAAGTTAGCTTGTATTTTAAAAGAGTTCTGGTCAATGTGCAAAGTTATTTTTACTTGTTTAATGCTATTTCTCACGCAGGTACTGGCTGGATCACTGTATGCCTTGCCGGATGGACCGCGCGATTTGAAAGACACCGTTGAGATGGTCCTGGTGCCCGGGGGAACCTATACGATGGGTACTGACGGTGGCTTTCCCGATCAGCAACCCAGGCATGAAGTTGCCCTTGATCCATTTTATATGGATATACATGAAGTAACAAACGAACAGTACCAGAAATTTCTAAAAGATACCGGTCGTCGTAACCCTGATTTCTGGTTTCCGGAGATTGACCTTCCCGATGAACCCGTGGTCGGGGTAAGCTGGAACGATGCAGCCGCTTATGCTGCATGGGCCGGCAAACGTCTTCCCACAGAGGCCGAGTGGGCATATGCCGCCCGGGGAGGAACCCTGGAGAGAAAATACCCCTGGGGTGACAGTTTTGACCCGAGCTTTGCAAATGTGGGATCCTTTGGTATTTCGCCGGTTAAGAGCTTCAGGCCCAATGACTATGGGCTTTATGACATGATAGGAAATGTATGGGAGTGGTGCTCGGACTGGTATAGCCAGGAGTACTACGGTGAAAGTCCCCGTGAGAATCCCCCGGGACCTTCTGTCGGGAAATATAAGGTTTTTAGGGGCTGGGCCTGGTATTGCGCACCGGATCAGGTGAAGGTTACAAAACGTCATAACTCGAATCCGTCTTCCACGAGCTACAGTTACGGGTTTAGATGTGTAAAACCGGCGAAGTGAGGGCTGAAAGGATAAATGCATGATGGGTTGCAGGTTACGAGTTTATGGTGAGGTGAGATTGCAGGGAAAAATGTTTCATTCTGTTTTCTGTAATGTGATTGAGAACCATGCATAAAAAAGGGAGTAACAATGCTTAGAGAAATACCCAGGGTACTGCCTATCCATCGCGTGCGAACGCTAACCGGTTTTAGAGCACTACGATACGTACTGCCGGCAATACTTCTTTTCTTGTTCTTTGGTAATGCTGAAGTGCAGGCTGTGGATGAAGAGAACTGTCTCTTTTGCCATAAGTACAGGGGCCTCAGCTATATAAGCAATCAGGAGGATCAGGAAGAGCCCTTCAGGCTTCTCTATGTGACGGAAGACCTCTATCTTAACAGCCCGCACGGTAACTTGAAGTGCTCGGACTGCCATACTGACATTGACAAATTTCCCCACGGGGAGATTAAGCAGGTTGACTGTCTGATCGTCTGTCACATTGATGAGCCTTCTTCCGGGCTTCCCTTTTCACACCAGAGGGTTGAGGAGCATTTATCCCGCAGTTCTCACAGCAGGTATGACGCGGAAGGCAACTTAAAAGAGCACCAGGATGACTATCCCGACTGTATAACCTGTCACCAGGATCCCCTCTACCGGGAGCTGGCATTCCTGAATGAAAACATGCCGGGGCTTGAGCAGGAGACGATCCAGCGATGCTCCATATGTCATGAGGAGCAGGCTTTTATGCGCAAGTTTTACAGCCACTTTACCTCCAGGATGCAGAAGCTGCGCGAGCCCCGTGAGATTATTGAGATGTGCGGAAGCTGCCACGGAGATACTGAAATGATGAAAAGACACGGTCTCTCGAATCTTCTCAAATCATATGAGGAAACCATGCACGGTAAGTCTGTGGCGTTTGGTGATGAGCGGTCAGCCGAGTGCACAGACTGCCACGTATTACCGGGGCAGTCCATACATGATATAAAATCAATGGACGATCCCCAGTCGGCGTCCTACACAGATAATATTTTTAAAACATGTTCCTACATTGACTGCCACCCTGATGCGAAAATGAACCTCGCGGGGTATAAGGCCCATGTCGTCCTGACAGCTGAAAAGAACCCCATCGAGTTTTATGTCTGCTGCTTTTTTGTGCTGCTGACCCTGGGGGCTTTTATTCCATTGATGATTTTTACCGTGCTGGATATGGCACGAAATATTTTCCCCAACGCTTCTTTGCAAAACCTCTTTAAGAGAAGCTAACAGAAAGCGTTTCCGTAGGAGAATTGAACCAGTCTCTTACGCAACTAAATCTGAGGTCCCTTTTTAGAGATATTTATGGTAGGAGCGGCTTTAAGCCGGGAATGCATCGCGCATGAATGCGCTCCTACCGTGATTTCAACTTAAACACAACAGTGAGAGCGTGTGCTCTGCCAACTGTGGCGAGTGAATAGGATCGAGAACTATGCGAAAGGTAAACATTAGAGAAAAGAACGGGCAGCTCTATTTTGAGCGTCTTACCTTAAATCAGAGGATACAGCATGTCGTCATATTTGCCTCGTTCACCATGCTGGCGCTAACGGGGCTGCCTTTGAAATTTCACCACACCTGGTGGGGTGAGCACCTCTACGCCCTCGTGGGCGGCATTACCTGGGCCCCGCTTATCCACCGCGTCAGTGCCGTGGTGCAGACACTTGGCTTTATCTTCCATTTTTTCTATGTCATTGTGACTGCATGGGTGTATTACCTCTCACCGCTCAAGCAGAAAGGCACATTGACCCTCAAGACCGGGGTATTGGCGTTCTTATCGTTACCCATGATTCCCAATCTCACTGACCTGAAAGAGCTCATGGCGGCGATGAAGTACTTCTTCTTTTTAACTGATAAACGTCCGTCACTGGTAGCCCACGGGTTAAAGGAAAAATTCGGCTATCTCGCCGTTTTCTGGGGTATCCCCGTTATCGGAACCTCCGGCTTCTTCCTCTGGGGAGAGTCATTTTTTTCCCAGTTTTTTACCGGCAATGTTTTGAACTTTGCCTATATCGCACACAGTGACGAGGCATTTCTGGCAAGTATCGTAATATTTATCTGGCACATCTATAATGTCCATTTGACACCTGCCGTGTTCCCCATGGGCTATGCCTGGCTGAATGGCTATATGGGTGAGCAGGAGATTGTCCAGTACCACTACGAAGACTATGCTGCTGCCATGAAAGACGCAGGGCTTGAGAACAAGATGAAACCCCTTACCCAGAGCTATGTGTATGAGGGCAGTTTCTTTCAGAAAGCGTTTATGAAAATTTTTATGAGTGTTATGTTTGTATCAGTTATTGTATCGTCCTACTTTATCTCCAAGGTCATTTATGAATCGGTTTTTGTTTTTGGCTACCAGATTGTAACAACAGAGCCAAAACATGAGGTGGCACCACTGGCAGAACCCCACTTCCTGGAAGAGATTCTGCTTGAAGGTGAAACAGAGAAAACGTTTTACCGGGGGTACCGGTTTGTACAGGAGAAAAAGGTGGAGGACCACTATCATCGTATTGAGCTGGATATCGCCCCTGACCATACTTCGCACTGTATAAAGTGTCATGGGGATTTACCCCATGGGAAATCTGTCCACATCAGGTCCTTCCTCAACATGCACAATCTCTATTTTGCCTGTCAGACCTGCCATATCCGTCCCCGGGAAGATCAAGAGCGCCTCTACTATTACTGGTCACACCGTTCAGATGGTACGATGGTTGCTGATCCGGATATTGGTGACCACCCGATCGATGCCCTTGATATCAAGCTGACACCCTGTGTGAACTGCACTGCAAAACCGGCACGAGAAGATTTTGATGCTGAAAGAGAAGAAGCAGCTGCGTTGATGGCTGACATCCAGGAAGAGAACATCAGTGTGCCAGCTAAGAAAGAGATTTTAAAGAAGATCCATGCTACTATTGCTGAGGAACCGATTGCCTGTGCTGAGTGCCATAACAAGGAAAATCCCTTTCTCCCCCTTGAGGAGGCAGGCTATCCTGACCACAGGATTGCTCTGGTGGCGAGTGACCAGATAACAAAAATGATCAATGAATATGAAGAATTCTATACACCTACATTCCTCGAACCGGGGGTGCAAAACAACCATGCAAACGAGTAAGCGTTTTTATGGCATGAACGGCCTGTTTCTCTTATGGGTGATCTTAGGCGGGGTCCACCCGGTTTATGCCCAGCCCTCAGAGCTGCCTATTATAGCTTCCCGTCATCTCTTTGATATCAAGGCCAGTTTTTTACATCCGAGCGATGTGACAGTTGGATCCCAGGGTCGCATTTATGTTCTTGACGGTGTGAATAATGTGGTAAAGATTTTTAACTCCAGTGGAAAGTACCTTTCCTCCTTCGGCTCGCGGGGAAAAGGAGGAGGAAAATGTGATACCCCCCTCGGTATTGATAGTGCCAGGGACGGCTCCATCTATCTGGCCGACTCGGGGAACCGCCTCATCCAGGTCTTTGATGCATCGGGAAGTTTCAGGTTCCAATTTCCTGTGCAGGTGAAGGACAGTCTCCGCCCTCCAGATCCCGTGGATGTTGTTATCGATGAGGAGAAAGACCGTTGCTATGTCATTGATAATGATAATCACCGGGTACTCGTTTATACCAAAGATGGCTCCCGTCTGGTGGAACAGTGGGGGACGAGCGGTGAAAAACCGGGGGAGTTTCAGTTTCCCTTTTTAGCCGCACTGGACAACCAGTCGACCCTGTATGTGGTGGATGTGCTCAACACCCGGGTACAGGCCATCAATCATGAAGGACGGGCAATGGCATATATTGGAAAGTGGGGCGTCGACCGGGGGCAATTCTATCGTCCAAAGGGGGTTGCTCTTGATAAGAAAGAGAGAATATATGTGAGTGACAGCTACCTGGGTGTTGTACAGGTTTTTAAACGATACCGGAAGTTCCTGGGTGTGCTGGGAAATGGAGATGGTGAGGTGGTACGATTTAAAACACCGACCGGTCTTTATGTTGATGACAATATGAGACTCTATGTAGTGGAGATGCTTTTAAACCGGGTTTCTGTCTACCAAATTCTGGAATAGTGTTCATGGAAAGTCAATTAGTGAAAAAAGGTATTACCAATCATTGTCTCCGGGCAAGCATGGCTTTACTCTGTGCTGTCATGCTTAACTGCATGTTTCTTTTTTCTTTTGTCTCCGCGCAGATGCTCCATCCTGACAAACCGGATTCGGGAAAGAAGTGTGCTATCTGTCACTTCCAGTGGGTTTACCCCTTTTACACTGAGCATCGGGATGGAGAACTCGTGCCCCAACCGGCAGAGAAAATGGTGGCAACGGCAGAGATGTGTTTTTCCTGCCATGACGGATCTATCGCGGATTCACGCAAGATAGTCTTCCACGACCCCGGTCACCGTGAAGGGGTGCTGCCCTCCGAAAGGATTACCATACCCGAAGATTTTCCCCTTGATGATGGGGGAAGACTGCAGTGCTCCACCTGCCACACCCCCCACGCCCTTGCAAGCGCAGCCGGGGTGGGAGTCGAAGTGTTTTTGCGTTCGTCCGACCGGGAATCCGATCTCTGCAGGACCTGTCACCGGGATAAGGAGGGTGGACCTGCAAAAGGTAACCATTCAATCGCCGTCAGTGCTAAAAAGCAGCCGGCTGAAATTGTAGGGCATGGCGGACGTTTCGGGGATGCCATGCCTAATGAGGTTATTTGTGAAACCTGTCACATTGCCCATGGCGGGATCAATGACCAGTTTTTGGTCCTTTCTGCAGAAGATACAACACGATCTGTTTTATGTACAGCCTGTCATGGATACAGTCCCGCCCTGTCAGGCGGCCAGGGCCCTGATGCGGGAAGTCATCCCGTGAATATACGGCCACAGAACTCCAGGGTGCCCTACCGGTGGAGTACCGGCGCTCAGGTAATGGTAAGCCCCCAGGGAGAAATGGTGTGCAGGACGTGTCACCACCCCCACGGTGGCTTTGACAAAAACCATCTTCTGGTTGAGCTCAACAAAAAAGATTTCCTCTGTACCCAGTGTCACCAGGATAAAAAGCTCATCGAAAGATCAAGCCATGATCTGAAAATCATTGCTCCCGATGAAAAGAATACCATGGGAGACCGTGCGGCTGACATCGGGCCCTGTTCTCCCTGTCATCTTGTCCACAAGGGGTCGGGCAAGATGATGTGGGCACGTACAAAGCGTTTGGACCTGAGTCCGGGGGCATTCTGTTTGAGCTGTCATGTCTCGGGTGAGTCGGCAGAAAAGGTGCTGCCACAGGATTTTTCACATCCCATGGACATTCCTTCGTCAACAATGGCCTTTGCACGGTCCAAGATGAAGATCCGCTGCACGACCTGTCATGATCTCCACAATCCCCTGCCACGTTACGATGATCCCGTAGAGCCGGGAGTCAAACACAGTAAGTTTCTTCGCTATTCAGATGTGGAACCCTCAGGGGTGTGTATTGACTGCCATCCCCGTTACGGGCTGGTCAAGGATACCGACCACGACCTGAGATTAACGGCACCTGAGTTTAAGAATATCTATGGTGAGACTCCGGAGGAGGGGGGACTGTGCAGTCCCTGCCACGTGGCACATAAAGCACGTGATCAGATACACCTCTGGTCAGCTCCCCTGGGGCCTTCCCTGCTTGAGGGCTGGAACCAGCCGTATACCGGTGATGAAAACATGATGACCATGGTCTGCACGGGGTGTCACTCACCTGGATCTGTCGCAGAAGACCACATTCCCCTGTTCGGGCTTCACCCCAGGGAAAAGGTCAACGTGGTGGAGGCCGGGGGGAGTATCTCATTTGAAATGTCCAGGAATGAATTCCCCATTTATACGGATGAAGGAGACCTTGCAGCTAATGGCAACATTGTTTGTGCTACCTGTCACAATCCCCATCAGTGGGATCCCTCGCGTGACGTGAAAGGTCCCGGTAAACCGGCTGTTGATGAAGAGGGGGATGCAACCAACAGTTTTTTACGGCCACATCTTCATGATAAGTATTGTACCGAGTGCCATGGTGAGGAGAGCATTGTGAAGTTTAAGTATTTTCACGATGATCTCGGGAGGCAGAAAAAAGAAGATGCCTTTTCTTTTGAGTAATAGGGTGGAGAAAATATGCAATTATACTTTAATAAAATTACATATCTATTTGTAATAATAAGCTTAATTATTGTGTCGCTGATCCCCGGTATCACCTATGCTTTTCAGGTGACCCAGATAAAACATCTTTTCGACCTGGAGCACGGTTTGCTCCAGCCGAGTGATGTTGCCGTGGGAAAAGATCACCTTATTTATGTGCTGGATGGTGTAAACAACCGGGTTGTGGTCTTTGACGAACAGGGTACCTTCAGCTTTACCTTTGGAGGAAAAGGCGTGGGTAAAGGTCTTTTTAATGCTCCCATCGGTCTTACCACCGATAGTGAGGGTAACGTCTATGTTGCGGATACGGGTAACCGCCGGATCCAGGTGTTTTCACCCCGGGGAACATTCAAGTCACTTCTTTCGGTTGCGTCGCCAGAGGGGGGGTACCCGTCGGATCCTGTTGATTGTGAAGTGGATGAAAAAAGGCAACGGCTGTATGTGGCAGATAATGATAACCATCGCATTGTGGTGTATTCCCTTACTGACTATAAGCTCCTTGAGAGCTGGGGATCGGAAGGGGAGGGGATGCAGCAGCTGCGGAACCCCTTTCTCATAGCCCTTGCCCAGGACACCTCTCTTCTGGTTGTCGATGTGCTTAACACGCGTGTCCAGGTGTGGTCTCCCCAGGGAGAAGCAGTTAATTCTATAGGGGATTACGGTGTGGATGTGGGTCAGCTCTACCGGCCGAAAGGTGTTTGCATAGATAAGGACAATGTCATTTTTGTGAGTGACAGT
Organism: uncultured bacterium; assembly: GCA_938024025.1. Lineage (GTDB taxonomy): Bacteria > Desulfobacterota > WTBG01 > WTBG01 > WTBG01 > CALJBY01. The sequence continues at coordinate 1,356 of CALJBY010000161.1, read as the reverse complement.
TACGTGGGTGCCATTCAGCGCTTTAACCGCTACGGTCACCTTAAGTCGGTGCTGGGTGATGAAACGGGCAAGGTCAAGATATGGAAGACACCGGTTGGCATAACCATTGACAGTAAGCAACGCCTTTACGTGGTTGAGATGCTCTTAAACCGTGTGGGTGTTTATCAGATTTTAGAAACACGTGATGAAGGAGTCAAATGATTAGTAAAAAAGTACTGTTTCTCTATGTGCTCATCTCAATTATGTTTCTTTCCCTTATTCCCCAGGTCACCCTTGCAAGTGATCCCCAGAATTGTCTGTTCTGTCACAAATACCGAAGGCTCAGGGTTTATGACGAAGAGGGGGCCCTCAAGGATTATTATGTTGACACCCAGCTTTTTCATGAGTCGATCCACCGGGCGGTAACCTGTGTGGGCTGTCACAGTGACGTCACCAAGGTACCCCATGGAGAGACTGAAAAGGTTGACTGTTCCAAGATGTGCCACCTGGACAGGTTTAAGTCCATGGCAGGTGCCGATTTTTCACACCGTGATGTCGCAGATAACCTGCAGAAGAGTATCCACGGCGTCAAACCTGATGACCCCCCCCACATTGCCGCGTTAAAGCCCGACTGTAAGTACTGTCATCTCAATGATCTCTATACCCTGCCGGAAGAGGTTCCCTCGGATGAAGTGCTGGCCCGATGCCTCAACTGCCACCAGGAAGAGGGATTGCACGCTACCTTTATGCACATCTCCCACCGGTTTAAGCACAAGACCAGCCGCCCTCCCCTTGAAATCGTGGAACTCTGTGCCAGCTGTCATGCCGACGAAGACTTCCACAATGTGATGGGGTTCAATGAAGCCCAGGCGGAAGCGGTGGACACCTACAAGGAAACCATACACTACCGCATCCTTCAGTTCGGGGGGACCGATACGGCACAGTGTGTCGACTGTCACGCCTCGGAGAGCATCCATGACATCAGGCCACCAACGGACCCCCAGTCTTCACTCCATGCCGATAACCGCTATGACACCTGCAATGCCGGAGAGTGCCATCCGGGTGCCAGCCCCAACATATCGGCGGTTGACAGCCATCTGAGCAAGCAGAAGGACAAGGGGCCCGAGATACACATTGCCGAGCTGATCATGGAAGGGGTAATGTTTTTCACCCTCTTTTTCCTCTTTACCCTCATGGGTATGGAGACGTACCGGCGCGTACGGAACAGGGACGCACGGTTTTTCCGATGGCTGAGGCGACCACAGTCACTCAATCTCGACACGGTAAAACCCACATTGCAGAATGCCCTGGGGAGCGTTTTAAATCTCCACCGCTATGTGACCTTCAATCCCAAGGGTGATTACCCGCGCTATTCCA
>CALJBY010000160.1 GCA_938024025.1 uncultured bacterium | reverse complement strand
GCTCAGATGACAGGGCATTCAGACAACAGCGCCCTGTTAAAAAAGATAAGAGATAATCTTAATATCTACTGGTAATCAGTGCCGAACGTGATTGAAACAACGGAACACCGAAAGGAGGATACATGTCAGATATACGGGAAGAAGTGGAACGATGGGAAACGACTACCGCAAAGAAAGCTCTTGATAAATTTCCAGAACGGAAAGAACAGTTTGCAAGCACCTCAGGCATTGAATTAAAGCGATTGTGCACCCCTGAAGATTTAGAAGAATGTGACTATAGTACCGAGCTGGGATTTCCGGGAGAACATCCCTTCACACGGGGTGTACAGCCTACCATGTATCGAGGCAGATTATGGACCATGAGACAGTATGCAGGCTTCGGCACTGCAGAGGACACCAATAAACGATACAAGTACCTCCTCGACCATGGACAAACAGGCTTAAGTGTTGCTTTTGACCTGCCCACTCAAATCGGCTATGACTCAGATAACCCCCTGAGCATGGGTGAAGTGGGCAAGTGTGGTGTAGCAATTGATTCTCTCGCCGATATGGAATTTCTCTTTGAGGGAATCCCCCTCGACAAAGTAAGCACCTCAATGACCATCAACTCAACCGCCGCCACCCTGTTGGCCATGTACATGGCGGTTGCCGAAAAACAGGGCGTAGAGGTAAATGGGCTCCGTGGAACGATTCAAAACGATATCTTGAAGGAATACATTGCTCGGGGAACGTATATCTATCCGCCACAGCAATCGATGAGAATCGTTACTGATATTTTTTCCTTCTGCAAAGATCACCTCCCCCAGTGGAACACCATCAGCATAAGCGGCTATCATATTAGAGAGGCAGGGTCTTCAGCTGTGCAGGAGGTAGCCTTTACCCTGGCAGACGGCATAGCCTATGTGGATGCTGCCATAAAGGCCGGTCTGGATATCGATGCCTTTGCCCGGCGCCTCTCTTTCTTCTTTAACTGCCATAACAACTTTTTGGAAGAGATTGCCAAGTTCCGGGCAGCAAGAAGGCTGTGGGCCCGTATTATGAAAGAACGTTTTAAGGCCCAAAAACCGGCTTCCTGCATGCTCCGTTTTCACACGCAGACGGCAGGTTGCACACTGACTGCCCAGCAGCCTTACAACAATGTGGTTCGGGTCGCCTACCAGGCCCTTGCAGCCGTTCTCGGAGGCACTCAATCCCTCCATACCAATTCTTTCGATGAAGCCCTCTGTCTCCCCACAGAAGAAGCTGTCCGGCTTGCACTCAGAACGCAGCAGGTTGTAGGATATGAAACCCAGGTAACTGATTCAATTGATCCCTTAGGGGGTTCATACCTGATAGAGTCACTGACTAACGAAATTGAATCGAAAGCAAAAGACTACATCCAAAAAATAGATGCTCTGGGTGGAATGATCAAGGCCATTGAAGAGGGCTACGTGCAAAAAGAGATCGCCAACAGTGCTTATACCTACCAGAAAGATGTGGAAAACAAGGAAAGGATCATCGTAGGGGTAAATCAGTTCAGCACAGATGAGCCCCTGGTATGTGACCTGCTGAGAGTTAATGCTCAGGTTGAAAAGGTGCAAAAACAAAAGCTTGACAAGGTCAAGCATGAGCGGGATAGCATGCTTACAGAAAAGACACTCAGCAATCTTAAAAAAGCCGCAGAAGGAACCGATAACCTCATTCCTCCGGTGATCGAAGCAGTCAAAGCTTACGCAACGCTGGGTGAAATAGCCGATGTGCTGAGAGGTGTCTTTGGAGAATATCGCGAGCAGTAAGACGGACGAACGTCGAACATTCAACGTCCAACATCGAATGTTGAATGAAAAAGTAAAAAAGAATGACGAAAAACGAACAATCGAGTGACGAATGATGAATAAAAAAACAGGGGTGATGAGGAACAGGTTACGGGTTATTATATTTTAAGGCTGGCAGGCCTACAAGCCAAAGGATTCTGAATTCTGACTCCTGTCTTCTGACTTCTTTATTTTTTAGTTTTTCTTCGTGGTCTTCGTGGTTTAAGTTTTTAATTTAGGCATTCTAGGCAATTTAGCTCATTTTAGGCATTTTCTTTTTGCCTTCTGACTTCTCTATGTGCTCGTTTTTCTTCGTGCTTTTCATGGCTTAAAATACTCTGATTGCGTATTTTTTGATCCTGCTTCATGGGTTAGCCGGGATTCCTCTCTTCATTTGTTATGGACTGAACTTAAAATAGGCAATATCTCCGTCGTGCATGATGTAATCCTTCCCCTCCAGTCGAAGGGAACCTTCCTCTTTAGCCACGGTGAGTGAGCCCGCCTTCATAAATTCATCATATGCAATAACTTCAGCTTTGATGAACCCTCGTTCCATATCAGAGTGAATTTTTCCTGCAGCTTGTGGTGCTCTGGTTCCTTCACGTACCGTCCATGCCCGCAGTTCAGGACCCACGGTTGTATAGAAGGTAATCAAGTTGAGTGTTTTATAGCCAGCCCTGACTAACTGTTTCAGCCCTGACTCACTCAGTCCCAGATCGGCCATAAACGCTCTTCGTTCCCCTTCGTCTTCCAGGAGAGCAATCTCTGATTCCATATCCCCACAGATAACAACAAAACCTGTTTTCTCCTGCTGGGCTATCTGCTCAAGGCCCGCAGAAAATTCCTTTTTCTGTAATTCCTTTTCATCAACATTAGCTACATAAATAACCGGCCGAGTGGTAAGAAGGAAGAGCTCTTCCATGATAGAAAGCTCATCTTCCTCCCACTGTAGAGTTCTCACCGGCTTCCCTTCTTCTAACCACGTCTTCGCTTTCCGGCAAACCGCCATCTCTGCTTCTGCTTTTTTTTCACCAACCCTTAATAGTTTTTCTATCTTCCCCATCCGTTTTTCCACCGTTTCCAGGTCAGCCAGTACCAGCTCGGTGGTGACCATATCCACATCCCGCTTTGGATCCAGGGAGCCATACATATGGGCAACATCCTGTTGTTCAAAACAGCGGACAACATGAGCTAGTGCATCTTCGTTACGAATATGCCCCAAAAACTGGTTCCCCAACCCTTCACCCCGATGGGCCCCCTTTACTAATCCGGCTATATCCAAAAATTCAATCTGGGTTGGGGTAACCTGAGGGGGGTGAATAATCTCTGCTATCTTGAACAAACGTTCATCGGGAACAGCAACCATCCCCTTGTTGCAGTCGATGGTACAAAAAGGATAGCTCGAGGCTGGCACATGAGCTGAGGAGAGAGCGTTAAAGATAGTAGATTTCCCTACATTTGGCAGTCCTACAATACCACAGGTAAAACCCATCTTTGTGCCTCTTGAAAAGTGTTGTAAACGTTGTACACACCGTACAAAAAGCATTTTTTGGGCAGCAAGTCAACTGTTTATCTCAAGCTTAGGGACGT
>CALJBY010000159.1 GCA_938024025.1 uncultured bacterium | reverse complement strand
CTAGTGGCTCATGAGCCCCTTCCGTATCCCCAGATCGGCTAATGGTTCCCCTATCCCTTCACTTTCCAGAATCATCCTTGCGGCTTGTAATCCAGAAATGACCACTGACAACACCCCTAAAGCCGGCCTGGTCCAGTGTCCGCTCAAGAGTAAATTCTTGATAGGCGTTTGTTGTGCTAACCGCTTGGGCCCTATCTGTTCAGGGGTAATTGCCCAGCCCATACTGGCATCCTGACCGCTCAAGGAGAATTTATCTACCGTGAGGGGAGACCAGAATTCCTGGTAAACGATATGCTTGGAAAGGCCGGGAACAACCTTTTCTGCTCTCTTGATCATGAGATCTACCACTTTCTTTTCCCGCTCCGGATCATCCCACCCCGCGGAAGGTGCGGGGATATAGTGCATCATGAAAGCTGATTTTCCTTCTGGTGCTGAAGTCGGATCACTTAACGGGGCAAGGTGAAACCTGAAACATGGATCAGGTCCCTGCTCGTCCACCATCTTTGACGCTAAACCCCTGAAATGTTCCTTTAAATCATAGGTCGAACTGTGGACATGAAGGGCGGGTGTAAATCCCATTTTCTTAAGATCCATATCTAGCCCTAAAAACAGTGCACAGAATGGGCCCGTCGGTTCTAATGTATCTAATCTTTGTAAGTACTTTCTATCCACCTTGTCCGCATCTATGAGCTTCTGGAAGGTTTGCCTGGCCGCCACGTTAGAAACGATGTGCGTTCCCAGTATCTCTTCGCCTTTCCCAGAGCCTGACACTTTTCCTTCCGATATAGCAAGTGGAGACGGTACCACCCTTACCCCATAGGCCTTACCGTCTTGTACAAGTATCTTCTCTACCAGAGAACCCAACAGTACTTCCCCGCCATTATCCTTCACACTCTTGACAAAGGCCTCTGCTATCACTTGAGAACCGCCCTTCACAGTTGCATTGGATATGAGCCCCTCTATTAACAGCATTACGATACCCATTAAGGACGCCCGTGAAGGTGGCAGAAAGGCACAGGTTGCGTTCATGGTGAGCACAGCCTTGAGCTTGGGATCTGTAACATAGTCATCAACAAAGGGACCGATGGTCTTTCCCATACTTTTTACCAGGGTCGGGCACTTGAGAAGAATTCGAGCGAGATCCATAGGCTTTGTGCCCAGAAATGTTGCATAATCTGCCTGGTGATAGAACTTCACTAACGTATCGAAGAATGCATTAATTCCTTTTGTTTCATGGGGAAAGAGTTTAATGATCTGCTCGATAAATTTTTGACGGGCCTCCTCGCCGCCTGAGTGTATATAATAATCAAAATCAGGTAAATGTACGTGATAACAATGCTCTATGGGGATAAACTCTATCTCTTTTTCTATTCCTAATCGTTGAGTTAATCTCAAAAAAATGCTGTTTTTCTTGGTGCAGCCCGTCAACACAGAGGCCGCCGGTGTAAAATTGAACCCGTTTCGTTTATAGCTTGAACAAAAACCACCGGCTTGCACGTTTTGTTCTACCACCAGTACCTTCATCCCCTTATGGGCAAGCCATGCACCGCAGGATAATCCTCCCATTCCGGCCCCAATGATAATAGCATCATACTTATCCCCTCGAATAGCATGCATACTCATATTCCTTTCTTTTCATTTTTATGAAGACCTTCGCGGAACGCTTCATTTCACCGACTTTTTACGAGTTCATCATTTATAACTAAGCACATAGCGGCACGGCTTATTGAGGTCAGGTTCGAATTCCCCAACCCACTTTAGTTTCGGATTAAGCGTTTCAATCATTTTTGTCGCCATGGTAAGAAATGCCTTGCCACAAAACTCATTACCATCGGCCCCAATGAGTGAACAGGCATCTTTCACCGGGCACTTATCGAGTGTAGTTACGATCATATCCGGCGTTTCTTCCACAACGTCCCACATAATCTCACTCTCTTTGTCAAATGCTATGATCACATCCTGAGCTTCCTTTACACTGAGATCAGTTCTTTTTCCTAACCCCAGCTCCTCCCGTGTCTTTTCAAACAGAGGTGTTACCAGCTCCACACCCCACTCTTTAATTATCTCCTGTGCTGCTTCCATCCCAAATTTCTCTGCAACTTTTTTTGCCAGCAAAAATGAAGCCGCGTACATCGTTACAATATCTTCATACCTCATCTCAAGCTCCTTTCCTTTTAATTAATTTTCTTCAATCATCTTCAACCGATATCGGGTTGGGTGGGTTTGAAATGTTGTTGGGATCCAGCACCTTTTTTATCTCTTTCAACAAAAGATGATAATTCCCATAAACGGGTCCCACCGCAGGATGGGTAGGCCCTAATTGAATCACAGTATGCACCTTGTTTTCTAACGCTGACTGTACACCCCGTGTAGCAATCTCTATAGTTTTCTTCATCGAGTCCTCGGTTTGTTCCATAAAAAAGGGAACTTCCAGATGGGCATACCAGCCAAAATCAGTGGGGCCAATCCAGTCGTAGTCCGCGTCAAAAAAATCTTTATGATAAGGATACTCTTTTCTCACTGTATGACCATCTGCGAAAACCTTAGCAGCATGGTCTAACGATTCACTGGCCATATTCATGAGTGCATGGCTTCCTGCAGGCCGCATGCACCTCCCGAGAGCCCCGCTTCTGAACCATTCACCTATCCATGATTCAATGCATTTGAATAACCGGTGATCAGCGGGAATGTCTTTCCCCTCAGTCTCATCAATAATCTGCTGTAAAACCTTTTCTTCAAATGCTAATTGTTCCTTGCAGGAAAATCCGACCAGCCAGATTCCTATTAAGAACTCAGCTTCTTTCTGGTAGTAACCGGTCTCCCATTCTTTCCACAGCTCTTCTTTGGAAGTCGTCGAATTAAATACCATGCAGAGGGGAGGGATTCTTTGCATTGCCCCGCCTATTTCAGCCCTCCCAATCTCATACATGCCGTCAACCAGTTTCTCCAATGTATCATATTGAATTAAATGAAAGTTGAATATATCCGGAGGAAACTCTGCTTTATATTCCGGGGAGATTCCCGCAACCGGGAATGTCTTAGGGCCAGGCCAGGGACAGAGTTTAATTGACATTTGAGTTGCCATGCCGAATCCTCCCAGAAGCCCGAGGTAGGCCCTCATTATACCCCGTAAGTCTGGACCGGTTCCTTCATACCAGAAGGGAGTGGCATTTTTTACCGCCTGAGCCCCTGTTGTTAAGATCTCCCCCGTAGGCAGAATCCATTCAGCCGCTAAAATAGTTTTATCCATACCAAGCCTGTATACAAATCCACCCATACCAAGAAAGAGACTATTGGCTATGACTGAGGTAGGTCCCCCTCCTCCCGTAGTATTGGATATGAGTCCCCTTTTCATGGCTTCGGTATTGAGTTGGGCGTGAGTAACCCCGGGTTGTATTACGGCAAACATATTTTTTTCATCAATGTCGATAATCTTGTTCATCCTCTTAGGATCTATAACTATAGTATTGGGTTTCGTTGGAACATCCCAGTTATAATTACCGGCAGGTATAACTATGTATTTGTATCTATTTGCCACTCTATAAATACTTTGAATCTCCTCAGCACAAGAAGGTATGACAACCGCAAAGGGTCTCCTCCTCAGTAATATTCCATGGGGCCAGGGTTGTTTAGAGTATGCCTCTAATATAGCAGGATCATCGGTAACATACTCCGGGCCTACTATGCTTTCCAGGTTTTGCAAAACAATCTTTTCTAAATCCATAGGATATCACCTCTCATACTGCCTGGGACACAAGATCAACTAATGAATACAGTTTCATCTCTTCATTGGACTCCTGAAT
>CALJBY010000158.1 GCA_938024025.1 uncultured bacterium | reverse complement strand
CATATCAAGGAGAGCCGTAAAATCGGGGCGTACTTCACAAACCAGAGCCACGGCTATGCCATGATGATGAAAGCAGCCGATCGGAATGAGGAAACGGTGCCTGTTGCAATTGCGGTAGGTATTGATCCCATATCATGGATGATGAGCTCAACACGTCTGGCAGACAAAGGGGTCGATGAGTTTTCCATAGCAGGAGGATTTCGGGGCAAACCGGTTGAACTGGTAAAATGTGAGACCAATGATCTTATGGTCCCAGCCCATGCTGAGTTTATTATCGAGGGTGAGATTCCCATGGAAGTGGAGGAAGAAGGCCCCTATGGAGAGATGTTTGGCTATCTGGGACGTAAGGCCTCTGCCTTTTATGTTAACATTAAAGCCATTACCCATCGTAAAAATCCCTGGGTCTTTAATATTTACACCGGTGCCGGTTCTGGCTACTTTACCATGCCCTGGAATGCGGGGAACTTCGTTCGCTTAAAGAAACTGTTACCGAGCCTGGTAAGTCTGTATGCCCCGCCCAATGCACCCACGGTTGGCATTATAAGCATTGACAAGAAGTTTCCCGGCGAAGGATTTGAAGCGGGTATGCTCGCCCTGGGCTATCGTGAGTTCGGGTTCAGTAAAAAGGTTTTGATCATCGTTGACAAGGATGTTGATCCCGCTGACATGTCCCGCGTAATGCATTCCGTTGCAACCAGGTGGCAACCGGTACCGGCAAGCCTGTTGATCAACAACTCCTTTCACATGCCCATTGACCCGAGCCTTAAGGATATGTTTACGAGCAGCAAGATCGTCATAGATGCCACACGTCAGCTCCCCAGCGAAGGAGGTCCCGCATCATTTCCTGAGGACTTGCAAACAGTACTTGCTGAGAGGGCCCCTGAGTCATTTGAGGCGGTTGATAAGAAATGGGATGAATATTTCAAATCTTAGCACACATAGGTGTTTCAAACCGGCTTAGTTTGAGCCAAAATCTAATTGAACAGAAAACCACATCTAAACTAATGATTAAGCATGGTCTATGCTTTCTAACGATTCTGCTGGTGATGAGCTTACCCTCAATGGCAACGTCCATTGAGGGTAAGAAGACCTATAAGAATAACGATTACAAGTTCACCTTTGATTACCCATCAAGCTGCGACGTAAAAGGATTGAGCAAATGGTATTTTGACCTCCTGAGTGACGGGAAAATCTTACTGCGCGGAAGTGTTGAAGATAATACAATTAAAATCTTTATTAATGAATCCAAACCACAAAAAGATATTTTTATTGCTTTTGCACGGGAGAGAGCCAGGGTGGTGTGCGGTGCCGATGGTCCTGACGGGTCAAGTTACTGTGAAAACATAAAGAGCGAAAGAGCATATACTACACGTAACGGCTTGTGTGTTCTTGAGTTCTATCTGACGTTAACCCGTGAAGATTATGTGCGAAAAACCAAACAAACGTCAACAGTGGGACCCATCTACATGGTAGATATATCCCGCACAAATAAGCCGCTTGCTTTGATGATATTTCCCGGCTATGGGCACTTAGCATCTGAATCTACTGAGCAATTAGCCCGGGAAATAATAGAAACATTACGATTGCTATAAATTTAGGGGACGTTGCTCGAAAATATAGATAAAATCATTCGCCCAGTATTTTTTCAACAAATTTTCCTCATCCTAATACTCTCTCATCGTAGGCTTCCCGGTTCTGGTTTGCCTCAGGATTTATTCCCATACCTTTCAAGCTTCTTATCATCTCAATCTTATCCAGAAAAAGTTTTTTGTTTTCGTCTTGTTCAAATATCTTTTTCTGTTCTATGTCTCGAGCGATAATGTGGTGCAGTGCTCCACGGGCATCTAATCTTGTAGAGCTTGGCATACGCTTCTTTTGCCAGGCTTCTCTGAGGTGATCAAGAATTATAGTTATTTTCGAGCAACGTCCCCCTTACTGCCGGTTCTTCGACCTTGACATGTGCCGATACCTGCGCTATGCAGTTTGTACAGTGAATGTGGTTACGCCAAAAGCCAATCCCTACCTATGAGAGGACTAGCCATGGAGACAAAACAGCACTTCACGAAAGATGCACAGGAAGCACTTAATTCGTTTCTGGCACCACACCCCCTGATTACCCATCCTCACCATAAGCGTAAGATTGCCGGATCAGTTGAACACTACCTGCTCAAGGAAAACGCACAGGAAGTCACAAAAGATATGCTGGTGAAGGCCCTTGAGGATTGCTACCCGCACAATGAACCATCCACACTGCGGCTTAAAGATCCGGAAAAAATGATGGGGGCAATCAAACAGCAGCAAGCTGTTGACAGGGAAAATCCTATGGTACAGATATCATGCTGGCCTGCCCCGGAAGCACAGATAGCACCGCCGGCTCAAGATGTTTTTGCCTTTTATGGAGGTTCCCGCAAAGGTGGCAATACGGATTGCATAATGGATGCAGTGCTTGAAGGTGCCCAGGCCGGGGGAGCACGTGTTGAAAAAGTCTCTTTTTGTGATAAAAACCTTTCACCCTGTACAGGATGCCTCGGTTGTCAAAACAAAGACCTGGAAACGCACTGTGTCATCAAGGATGACATGCCCTACATCTACAAACGATTCCTGGAGTGTGATGCCTTTGTATTCGGTTTCCCCGTCTATACCGGCCGGGAAAGTGCCCAGGCGGCCATTTTTTGTGATCGTCTTAAAGCCCTTACCGATCCCTGGAGAAAAACAAAGTTTAAACAACGGCGGGGATTGATGGTGGCAACCTGGGGCTGGCCATCGGACAGCATCTATGAAGGCCTCGTCAGTCAGATGTCAACAATACTGTTTATGTTCGGTGTTGAGGTAATTTCGGTGGTTACCGGATCGGGTTTCTGGGATGCCTATTACCAGAAAGGGACGGCACAGCTTGATCAGGAAGGAATGGAAAAGGCCAGAGAGGCGGGCAGAGGGCTGACACTATAAAAGGGGATAGTTCCCCTCATGCAAGATAGTCAGGAACCATACACGGTGCCTTGAGAGAGGGATTAAAAAATGGCTAATGAATACGGGTATGCGGGAAGGATTCTCTCGGTAGATTTGTCACAGGGGAGTTTGGAAGACATACCTACCGGAGAGTATGTTGATAGATTCATCGGTGGCAGGGGCTTTGCTGCTAAAATTTACTGGGATGGAGCATCGTGCGAGGCTGGGGCATTCGATCCGCACAATCGATTGATTTTCGTTAACGGCCCCCTGGCAGGGTTTCCCGGACTGGCTGGTTCCCGGTGGCAGGTGTGTGGTAAATCGCCGGGTATTACCCCTGAGGTTTTTTCCTATGCTAATTTTGGGGGAAGCTGGGGTGCCTGGCTCAAATTTGCCGGTTACGATGCGGTGATCATAGAAGGCACCGCGGATAGACCCGTTTATCTTCTGATACAGGATGGTAAGGCTGAGATAAAAGATGCTGCCTTCCTCTGGGGCAAGGGGGCACTGGTAACACGTGAAATGCTGAAGGGAATACATGGGGAGGGCATACGGGTAGCAACCATGGGTCCTGCCGGTGATAACCTGGCAGTTATGGCTAACATTATTGCTGAAGATGACTCCTCTGGTTCCGGTGGTTTTGGCGCCGTGATGGGTGCAAAGAAGCTCAAGGCGATTGCGGTAGGGGCGGGTGAGAGAAAAGTAACCGCTGCGAATCCGGAAAAACTGCACGAGCTGGTTCAATACATTCGGGGCTTAAAGAAAGATTCCCGGTTTATTTTTTCAGGACCCCATCGCATGTGGTCATCATATGTTCCGGAAAACCTTAAATTGAATCCAAAATTGAAAAAGACCATGTGCTACGGAT